>JASEJH010000165.1 GCA_030016455.1 Thermoanaerobacteraceae bacterium | reverse complement strand
CGGAGGTGCTCCGGGTGCTCGAACTTGAATGCGAGCGACAGCAAGCCAGGCTTGAACTGATTGCTTCCGAAAATTTTACCAGCAAGGCGGTGATGGAAGCCCAGGGTTCGGTGCTGACCAATAAGTACGCCGAGGGCTATCCGGGGCGTCGCTACTACGGCGGTTGCGAGTACGTGGATCTGGTTGAACGGTTGGCTATCGAGCGGGTGCGGGAGCTCTTCGGCGCCGAACATGCTAACGTACAGCCTCATTCCGGCACGCAGGCCAACTTCGCCGTCTACTTTGCTCTCCTGAAGCCGGGGGACACCATTATGGGGATGGACCTGGCGCACGGCGGACATCTTACCCACGGGAGTCCGGTCAACCTTTCGGGACAGTACTACCGTTTTGTGCCTTACGGCGTAGCCCGGGAAAGCGGGCGGATCGATTACGAGGAACTGGAGGCTCGTGCGCGGAAGTACCGGCCGCAGCTGATCGTCGGCGGAGCGAGCGCCTACCCGCGGGAGATAGATTTCCGGCGGATGAAGGAGATCGCTGCGGAAGTAGGCGCCTACCTGATGGTTGACATGGCGCACATCGCTGGTCTGGTGGCGGCCGGCTTGCACCAGAGCCCGGTCCCGTACGCCGAAATGGTTACCTCCACTACCCACAAAACCTTGCGTGGACCGCGCGGCGGGATTATCCTGTGCCGGAAGGAGTATGCTGCGGTGGTGGACAAGGCGGTGTTCCCCGGGACCCAGGGAGGGCCGTTGATGCACGTGATCGCCGCCAAAGCGGTGGCTTTCAAGGAGGCCTTGGAGCCCGAGTTCAAAGACTATCAGCGGCGGGTGGTTGATAACGCCCGCGCTCTTGCCGAAGCCTTGAAGGGCTACGGCTTCGACCTTGTTTCGGGCGGAACCGATAACCACCTGATCCTGGTCGATCTTCGGAACAAGGGGTTAACCGGGGTAGAAGCGGAGCACCTGCTGGAAGAGGTCAACGTCACGGTAAACAAGAACGCGGTACCCTTCGACACACAGCCGCCGCGGGTCACCAGCGGGATCCGCCTGGGAACTCCGGCGGTGACAACCCGCGGCATGGGAACAGCGGCAATGCAGCAGATAGCCACGATTATCCACTACGCCCTTGACCACCGGGGCGACATGGGCTACCAGAAGCGGGCGCGCGAAATGGCGGCTGAACTCTGCCGGGAGCACCCGCTTTATGAGGAATGAGATGCGCCCGGACTGGGATGTTTACTTCATGACGGTGGCCACGGTGGTGGCCACCCGTTCCACCTGCGTCCGGCGCCAGGTAGGGGCGGTTGCAGTCAAAGACAACCGCATCCTGGCGACCGGTTACAACGGAGCGCCAACGGGGCTCGAACACTGCCTGGAGCGGGGATGCCTGCGGGAAAAGGAGGGAGTAAAATCCGGGGAGCGGCACGAACTCTGCCGGGGCCTGCATGCGGAACAGAACGCGCTACTGCAGGCCGCCGTCCATGGCGTCAGCATCGCGGGCGCAACCCTTTACGCGACCCACCAGCCCTGCGTTTTGTGTGCCAAGATGCTTGTTCAGGCAGGCATCAAACGGGTGGTTTTCGGGGGCGACTACCCGGACACGCTGGCGCAGGCCATCCTCGCCGAGGCCGGGGTCAGGGTCGAGCGGTTCACCGGCGAACTCTGTTTTCCTGGAAGGGGCGAGAGCGGTGGCGGTTAAACAGAAGGTAATTTCTCTGCCACGCTTGAACAAACTTACGCCAACGCTTGAATCCACAGCGCTCAAACTGATGGAGGAAGCGGGCGAGCTGGCCCAGGCAATCGGGAAGCTCCGGGGGCTCTCGGGCGAGGCGTGCCGGGAGGACACCCGTGCGGTGATGGAAAAAGTGACCAGGGAGCTTCTGGACGTGGCCCAGACCGCGGTTTCCATGATGTTCGTCCTGGAAGAGGACTACGGAATTAACATCGAAGCCGCCCTGGAGCAGCACATGCGGAAACTCATGGCCAAAGGATACCTTTCCTTATGAAGCAGACCCCGCAAAAGGTGCTGATCGTTTTCGGTACGCGGCCGGAGGCCATTAAAATGGCACCCGTCATCCAGGCGCTGCGCACTGCGGACGATTTTTTCCGGGTTACGGTGGCGGTTACGGCCCAGCACCGGGAGATGCTCGACCAGGTGCTCCGGCTTTTTGACATCGTTCCGGAGTACGATCTGAACATCATGCGCGAGGACCAGACCCTCTTTGAGGTAACCGCCAGGGTGCTCCAGGAACTGGAGCCGGTGCTCCGGGAGGTGCGGCCCGACATCGTGTTGGTTCACGGGGATACCACCACCACTTTCGCCGCGGCGCTGGCCGCCTTTTACCTCAAGATCGCTGTCGGCCACGTCGAAGCGGGGCTGCGCACCGGTGAAAAGTACGCGCCTTTTCCGGAAGAGATAAACCGGCGCCTGGCAGCGGTGCTGACCGACTTGCATTTTGCGCCCACGGTGCGGGCGCGCACGGCGCTGCTGCAGGAAGGAATAGCCCCGGAAAAGATCCTGGTCACCGGAAATACGGTGATTGACGCCCTCTACCAGGTAGTGCGGTCGGACCACCGTTTCGAAGACCCGGTAGTAGCAGCGGCGGTCGAAAGCGGACACCGCCTGCTGCTGGTAACCACCCACCGGCGCGAGAACTGGGGCGAACCGTTGGCAAGCGTGTACCGCGCGCTGAAACGGTTGGTTTTAGCCTACCCGGACGTGGCGGTGGTTTTTCCGGTGCACCGGAACCCGCTCGTCCGGCAGACGGTTCGGGAGGTTTTCACCGCCTGTCCCCGGGTGTATCTCACCGAGCCGCTTTCGTACGGCGAGTTTGCCAACTTGATGGCGCGCAGTTTTCTGGTGCTCACAGACTCGGGCGGCTTGCAGGAGGAAGCGCCTGCTTTAGGCAAACCGGTACTTGTGTTGCGCGCGGTGACGGAGCGGCCGGAGGCCCTGGAAGCCGGCACCGTAGAACTGGTCGGCACGGGCGAGGAGTGTGTTTTCAACGCTGCCGCCCGGCTTCTCAGCGATTCCGAAGCCTACCGGCGGATGGCCGCGGCTGTTAATCCCTACGGTGACGGGCGAGCGGCAGAGAGGATCACGGCGGGGCTCCGGAACTACTTCGGGCTGGGACCGCGGCCGGACGAATTCAGTCCCGCATGTTCAGTCGGTCACAAGGTTTTTCAGGTGCCGGTGGGTGAAAGAAAAAATTTTTAAAACCTTAGAGGAAATTGTATTTTTCGGCAGGAATATTTATAACGGCGTAGAAAAAATACTGGACAGGTTAATCTAATATTGGGTTTGAAAGGGAGTTATACCACCCCGGTTTGTAAAATAGAGTACAAGTAGAGAGAAAAGGCGGAGGAAAACGCCATCGTGGCGAGCGAAAAGGGATGGGGCCGGATCCTGCAGGTGTTTGCACTAGCCTCCACCATTAGTGTGCAGTTTGCGGTGTCCGTGGTGGTTGGCTGGTGGATCGGCCACTTCTTCGACGGTCGGCTCGGCCTTGAAACGCCCTGGCTGGGCGTGGTAGGATTACTCATAGGAATTGGAGCCGGGATTTACGGCATTGTACGCCTGATGGGGCGTTTTTCCTGGAGAAACGGAAACAGATCTTGAAAAAGAGGAGCAATTATCCTGTGGTTGCCGGAGTGATGGGTTAGGTGGCGTTTTTGAGTCTTGAATTCGAGCGGTTCACCGGCAGAGTCATCCGCGAAGCCATCTGGGTGCTGGTGGTTTTACTGACGCTGTTGCTTTGGTATCCCCACAACCTGCTATTGGCAGGTCTTGCTTTCGGCCTGGCAATCAGCATCCTCAACGGTTTTTTCCTTTCGCTCAGGATGCGGAAAATGCTTGATCTGTTGCCTTTCGGTTCAGACCGGGCGCGCATCTTCGTCCAGATGGGCATGGTAGGCCGGTGGGGTCTGGTCTTTACCGCACTTTATTTTGTGGTTAAAACCGGCTGGTGCAGCCTTCCTGCCGTACTGGCCGGGTTGCTGGTCGTGCCCGTGTTCAGCGTGGCCGAGGCGATAAGGGCCCTCATCCACGACCGCATACAGGTCGGGGTATGAGGGCTCCTGTTTTGCCAGTTTAGTTTAGAAAGGGGGTGAGGGTGGTTTGAAGCGAACAAGGCGCAAAAGAATCCTTTTGATCGGGTTGTTGTTGGTTTTCGTTGCCTTTGTTGCTTCGGGTTGTGGCGAAGGGTTTGACCTTCATAAGACCGAAGGCGAGTTAAATACTTGGGGGTTCCCGATGGAACCGACAACGGTCAATATCGCTGGTTATGATGTCAAGCTG
This sequence comes from Thermoanaerobacteraceae bacterium, assembly GCA_030016455.1. Taxonomy (GTDB): domain Bacteria; phylum Bacillota; class Desulfotomaculia; order Desulfotomaculales; family Ammonificaceae; genus Yes71-27. Next base: position 178 of record JASEJH010000165.1, on the reverse strand, counting down.
AACCTTGGCACGATCTATTACACCTGGATAGCGATGGCGCTGACACTGCTTCTGTGTATCACCGCGGCCAGGGGATGCAATATTCGGACCCCGTCCAAGCTGGCTTCGATGATCGAAATGATCTTCGACTTTCTGAAGGGACAGCTTTACGACAGCATGGGTGAAAAGAAGGGCCGGG
>JASEJH010000164.1 GCA_030016455.1 Thermoanaerobacteraceae bacterium | reverse complement strand
GGCGGCTCGTGCAGAAGCGCCCGGGCAATCAGAAGCCGCCGCGCCATTCCCCCGGAGTAATTCTGGACGCGGTCGTCCGCCCGGTGGGCGAGCCCCACGTAGTCGAGAAGCTCTCGAATCCGCCGCTCGCGGTACTCTTTCGGCAGGCGGTGCAGGAGCGCGTGCAGTACCAGGTTTTCCCGGCCCGTCAGCTCCCGTTCCAGGTTGTTCACCTGGGGAACCACGCCGATCAGACGCTTCACCGCCACCGGGTTCTTCGCCACGTTTTGGCCGCCGACAAAAAGCTCCCCTGCCGTAGGACGCGTCAGCGTAGTGAGCATCCGGATGAGCGTGGTTTTGCCGGCCCCGTTCGGGCCCAAAAGCCCGAAGATCTCCCCCTGCCGGACGGCAAAGCTCACCCCGTCTACGGCAGTTACCGGACCGTAACGCTTAACCGCCTCGCACACCGCCAGGGCTACCGCCTCCGGCGCAGCCACCTCCAAAGCCGCAGGCTCCCCTTCGGGAGCGGGAAAAGCCGCGGCTGCCTCGGGGTTGACCGGCAAAAGTCCACCTCCCTCGCAAATAGTACTTCTCTCGCAGGGCGCGGCGATAAGCTTCGCATTTCGGAAGTCAGATGCAAGACGTCAGAGGTCAGAACCTTAGAATTCGCTACGCGAATTCCCTTTTTTTCCTTTTCAGACCTCCGACTTCCGGCTTCCGACCCCTGAATTAAGTACGCTCCGGCCTGTCCGGCTGCGCCTTCCGCACTCTGCTTGCTTCTCACCGCGTTTCGTCTATGTTATACTACCGCATCTAAGTAACACGCTTACGGGTCCATATTTTCATCCCCGGTGGCGACGATTAATCGTCGTGAGGGACTCCTCTGGAAATGAATAGTAATTGTAGATGTCGGTGGCCGTTTCAGCCTGTTTCGTTCCCGCCCAGCACTTACTTTTCTCTATCCCTGACCGGCTACTGCTACCGGAGCGGGCGGTTCTTCCTTTGTTTCCGGCACACCTACCGGCGCCACCGGCGTCACCTGCAAGCCCCACTGGGTCTCGGCAACCACCGCCTCGACGCCGTAAACCGCGCGGATATTTTCCGGCGTAAACACCGTTTTCGGGTTGCCAGCCGCAAAAATTTGCCCGTTGCCAAGTAGTAGCAGCCGGTCAGCAAAACGGCTGGCCAGGTTGAGGTCGTGCAAAACCATTACCACCACTCGCCCTTCCGCCACGGCAAACTCCCGTACCCGCGCCAGGACCTCAAGCTGGTAACGGATGTCGAGCGTGGCGGTAGGTTCGTCAAGAAGAAAGACCTCCGGCTCCTGCGCTAAAGCGCGGGCGATAAGCACCTTTTGCCGCTGGCCGCTCGAGAGTTCATTAAGCTGGCGTTCGGCCAAACCGGTTAACCCCAGGTATTCGAGCGCGCTGGTCACTACCGCCAGGTCGCGCTGGCTCACGCCCCAGGTAAGGTGGGGGCGACGCCCGTGCAGCACCGTCTCCAGCACGGTACAGGGGAAAGCGTGCCCCGTGCCCGGCGGCGGGACATACCCCAAATACCGGCCGATTTCCCGTCCGCGCAAAGCGGCGAGGTCTTTCCCGTCCAGGAAAACCGCACCCAAACGGGGCTTGAGCACCCGCGCCAGGCAGCGCAGCAGTGTTGACTTCCCGGAGCCGTTTGGCCCCACGATCCCAAGCGTCTCCCCGGCCCGCACTTTAAAGGTGATCTTCTCTAAAACCGGGACGCTGCCGTAAGCGAAAGAAACCCCCTTCACCTGGAGCCGCATAATTTCCCTCCTTGAAAACAGTTCTAAGTTAGGCTCAGAAGGACTGACTTTAAGGTCGGTTCGAAGTTCGAAGTTAAAGCTTAAGCTGATGGACCTCCTCGGTCAGTTCGAAGTTCTGCTCAAACTGACGGACTTAAGGGTCAGTTCGAAGTTCGAAGTTCGAAGTTGGGCTTTAGGACAATAGCCCTGTAGGGTCCGGCAAACCATTGAACTGTCGAACTATCGAACCGTTGAACCGTGAACCGACCTCAAAGGTCCATCCCCCTAAGTCGAACAGTGAACCGTGAACTGTGAACTCCCTTAACGGATAATCACCTGCCGGGTGGCGGCGTTCCACTCAACCTGCAGCCCGAGCGCCTGCGCCACAAAGCGGTAGGGGAGCATCGTCCGGCCGCTCACAATCTCCGGCGCCACATCAATCGAAATGGATACGCCGTTTAAGAAGTAGGCCTTCTGCCCTACCTTGAACTGGACCACTCTTTTACCGGCAAAAAGCGTGACCGTTCTATTCACCGCGTCCCAAATAACCTGGTCCTCCGCAAGTCCCGCCGCGTAGGCCAGGTACCGCACCGGTGCATAGGTCCGGCCGTTCTTGATGTAGGGTGCCACGTCCATCTCCTGCTCCTCGTCCCCGACGCGGTACTTATTGCTGCCGACGGTAAAGACCGCCTCCCCCCTTATCGCTACCGGTGCGGCCGTCACGCACTGCGCGAGGACGCAGGTCAACTTGTTGAGGGACGAAGAAAAGAGGCTCTCGGTCTCGCTCAGGGCGCTGCCGCTAATCTCCAGGATAACGTCCCCTGCCGGTACTGTCCGGTCCAGGGTAAGGAAAACGTCCTTTACGGTGATCGTGCTCCCCACCTGTTCGTAAACCGTTTCGGCGGTTGTCTCCTCACCGGTAGAGGCCGTCTCGCCGGAGGCCGCAGTGCCCTCTTCGAACGGAACCGGTTTCTCGACCGGCGTGGCGCTCGAGAGCTTAACCGGGATGGTAAGTGTCCGGTCGTCGTCCTCGAGCTTAACCCCGGAGGTATCGAGTTCCAGATCGCCCGCCGAAACTTCCACCGCGGGCCTCTTGCTAAAGCGTATGCCGGAAGGCAGTGTAAGTTTTAAAACCGCCCTGTTTCCGGACGCATCGCGCGCCCGCAGCGCCCCCACCAGGTTCTCCTGGATGGTCACCTGGCCGACCGGCTGCTCTTGAAGGCCAACCCGCACCGTGCCGCCTCCGGCCGAGAGCGTAAGCAGTGCCTGGACATTGGCCACGGTGACGCTCTCCTCAATACCAGGGCCCTTTACCGTCACCTTCAGCTCCTCCGGCGCGTAAACCGCCAGGTCCACCGTGGCGTTCTTGAAGCAGAAGACCGTCCGGGAGGTGCCCGCCTGGTAAACCGCATAAATGATCGTCCGCCCGTCATCGCGGGTGCTGGGAGGCTCGGTAAGAGTACCGTTCCCCGCCTCGCGGGTGACCGTGGGCAGCCGGTTCCACTTCGCCCCTTCGGGGAGCGTAAAGCTGATCAGCCTGCCCTGGGGCAGGTCCCCGGGCATCCCTTCGGCAACGGTGAAGTTCCCGATCTGCTGGTTCAGCCGCCCGGCCACCGCATCGAGCGTGCTCTTGGCCGCCACCGTCAAACCGGAGACCAGGTACTTCGCCACCGTCACCTCGGCGATCCTCTCGCCGCCCACACCAGGGTTGGTGCCGCTATACGTTACCTTTATGTCGCGCGCAGTGGCAAAAGGCTCGTTGGCTTTAACCGTGGCCCTGATCACCAACTGTCCCGGCCGGGAAGCGGTTTCCGTATTAATCTTTAGGTAAAGCGCGCTGCAGCCGTTCCGCTCGGTATAGACGGCGTGCTCCACGCTGCTGCTCCCGAAGCCTCCCTGCGGGAGAAGGGTTACCGCATCCCAGGTAAAGCCGGGGCTCAAGATAAGCTTCACCGTATTCCCTTGCGGAAAATCGGCGGCGTTCGCTTTCAGCGCCCCGGCCACGTCCTCCTTCAGCGTGACGTCGGCGACCGCTCCGCCAATATTGGTGATGCTGGTCGGCGCGGCTGCAGTGATCGTGCTCCCGGCGGCGGTGAGCAGCTTGCCGACGGTCACCGAACCGGAAGAAAACCCGGCGGTCGAGGGCGCGTCGAGCGTCACCTTGATGTCGGAGGATTCGAGGTCCTCAGGCGTCACAGGCTTTACGTAGACCCGGTCAAAATGAATGTAGGCCCGAAAGGTTTTGGTAACCATCCCCCAGTCCTTGTTAACTTTTAGAGTAAAACCCTGCTTATCAAGAGCCTGGATAAGCATCTCCACTCCCAGACCGGCCTCTTCACCATAGTTATAAGTCGTCCCACCTACACTGTAATCGGTATCTGAAAAGGTAATCGTGTGGGTGCCACCAACGGTAGGAAGATATGAGGTGCCAGCAGGGAAATAAATCCTTACCGTCTGCAGTTCAATAAAAGAAGGAAGCGTAATTCTTACCCAGTCTCCATTTTTAATCGAAGTGGAGTATTTCTCGCTTAGGTAGAGCCCGCCGAGCTGCGTTGTGCTCTCCGGAGCCACGTTCGGACACCAGAGAGCGTAATTATAAGTTTCGCCAAAAGCAGTGCCGGCAGCAGCCAAAACTGAGCCGAGAATAACCATAAGAATTAGCGGGAATAAACGCAAACGATTCATTCTTAAAAAAACCCTCCTCCGTTAATCAGTTCGAAGTTAAACAGTTCGAAGTTCGAGGTTCGAAGTTATTTCTCC
>JASEJH010000163.1 GCA_030016455.1 Thermoanaerobacteraceae bacterium | reverse complement strand
CTCCGCGGCGGACAAGGCTTCTTCCAGTTCGCGAATCCGTTTTTCGGGAGAAACAACCCTGACCTCTTGTACATCGCCGCCCGGCAAAGCATCCTCCACGACCGTGATATGCTCATCCGGAAGCGGGGCAGCCTCTGCCTCCCCGTTCGGTTTTCCGCGCTTGTTTTTATCCTGTTCCACCATCTTTACCGGAATCCCCTCCCTCCTGTTTTTCCTCGCGCTTGCGGATGATCGTGTCGATCCGGAGGATCGCCTCCGCAATCTCCCCGGCTGCCTTCAAAGCGTGAATCTTGACCAGTGCCGGGTCGAGCACCCCGGCCTGGAGCATATCCTTGATCTCACCGGTATCGCAATCCACGCCCAGGGAATTTTTACGACGCGCCACTTGGGCGGCGATCACGTCGCCGATCTTTTCCAGCGGGTTGAAACCGGCGTTGGCCACGATCTGCGCCAGCGGCCGCTTCAGGGCCTCAATGACGCAGTCCACACCGTAGGCGGCCATCCCCCGGACCCGCCCCCGCATCTTTTCCACTTCCCGCGCCACGGCGAGTTCGCACGCGCCACCTCCCGGTACGATGCCACCCCTAACCGCCGCCTGCACCGCCGCCGCGGCGTCCTTGGCGATCCGCTCCCGCTCCCCGACCACTTCGGCGGTCGCGGCTCCCACGACGATCGTCGCCATAGGTTTACCGCCGCCGGCGCGAATCCAGACCTGCTCCAGCCGCTCGTCGTTGTAAACTTCGCCGGCCCGCCCGAGATAGCGGGCGAGCTCCGCAGGCTCTTTCTTCAGCCCGGTGCGCTTGATCATCCTGGCGCCGGTGTGCTCGGCCGCCCGGCGGAGTTCCTTCCGCAGCACCCGCTGAACCACCATCACCCCGGCGTCGGTCAGTATCTCTTCGGCCACGTCCGCGACGCCCCGGTCCACCAGGACCAGCCCCACGCCCATCTCAGTGAGCCGGCAGACGTTTGCTTTAAATTCCTCCTGCAAAGCAAGGTAGCGTTTAAAACCCGCCTCGGTCCCCAGAGCCTCCTCCTCGACCTCTTCGGGCTCCAGGGCATCGTCCACCACCAGCACCTTCACGTCCGTCAGGCGTTCCGGCATCTGGCGGTTCATCCGCTCCTTGCTGATAATTACCCCTTCGAAGACCTGGTTCTCCGCACCCTCTTCCGCCACCACGATGTCGGCAAGCTTGAAGGCCGGTTTCAAAAGCTCCTCTTTGCCCACCAAGCGCGCCGCCGTGATCACCAGCTCGGCGATATCCTCGTGCCCGCGACCGGCGACCAGCGCCACCGCCCGGAAGCGCGGGTCTTCCAGGTCTCCCAGCGGGAGCGCCTGCTCCCGCATCGCTTCGACCGCGTGCCGGACTCCCTGCCGGAGTCCTTCGATCACCCGGGCCACCGGAACGCCCTTGAGGACCTGTTCCAGGCCCACACCGACCATCGCTCCCGCCATCACCGTGGTGGTGGTGGTGCCGTCGCCGACTTCCTCTTCCTGGGCTTTGGCAACGTTGATCACCATCCTGGCCGCCGGGTGGGTGGCCTCCATCGTGGTCAGGATGGTCACCCCGTCGTTGGTGATCACCACCTCCCCGAAGCGGTCTACCAACATGGTGTCCAGACCCTTGGGCCCGAGCGTCCCCTCGATGGCGGCCGCGATCGCGCGGACCGCGTTGGCGTTAGAAACGAGCGCCGCCAAGCGCTCGTTGACTTCAGAACCCGTTGTAGCCTGCTGCTTTAAACTCACCCAAACTTCCTCCTGCGCAAACCGCTTGAATTCAGATGCCTGATGCCGGATGCAGGAACCTTCGTGGGGAATTCACTCCACGAATTCCCTCCTCATTTTCCGACCGCCGTTCTCCTGCTTCCTGCTTCACCCCGAAACGGACTTGTTCTCCGGATCAGGTTTTTCCGCCGAAAGCCCTGTGCAGTTCCTTCGACAGGTTTTCCGTAACGTACCGGAGGATTCCGGCTACCCGGGCGTAGCGCATCCGGGTAGGACCCAGAATCGCCAGCACCCCACTGACATTATTAACCTGGTAACCGGCCGTAACCATGCTCAACTCGCGAACGTCCTCGCGGTTAAATTCCTGGCCGATGCGAATGTCGATTCCCCGCCCGGAGTGCGACGCCAGAAGGTCGCAGAGGAAATCCTGTTGTTCCAGCAGTCCCAGCAGGGTCCGGAGCCGCTCCACGTTCTTGAACTCCGGCTCATTTAAAATGCTGTGAATACCGCCCCGGAAGATCCGTTCCTCCTTGGCGGTCAGGGCTTCCTGAATGAGTTCGAACGCCAGATCCAGGACCTGCCGGTAATAAGAAAGCTCCGCGTAAATTTCCTTAATAATCGTGGACTTGATGTCCGTTACCGTGAGGCCCCGGAGCTTAGCGTTGAGCACCGCCGAAATGCTTTCCAGGTCGTAGGCGGTGATCCCCTCCGGCACCGGGGTCAACCGGTGGAAGACCTCGCCCGACGCCAGAACCACCAGCACCATCGCCTGGCCCGGCCCGAAGGGCACCAGCTGAATATGCCGGTAGACACCCTTGCCGGATGGCGACGTTACCAGCGCCGCGTAATTGGTAAGCTGGGCCAGGACCAACCCGGTCTGCTGGATCACCGTGGCAATCTCCCGGGCCTTGGTCCTGATGCACCGCTGCAGCAGTTCCTTTTCCTTTTCGTCCGGTTCTTCCGGCTGCATCAGGTGGTCCACGTAGTAGCGGTAACCGCGTTCCGAAGGGATCCGCCCGGCCGAAGTGTGGGGCTGTTTCAGGTACCCCATTTCCTCCAGGTCCGCCATCTCGTTGCGGATGGTGGCGGGGCTTACTCCCAGCCCGTACTTCCGGGCAATCGTCCTGGAACCGATCGGTTCCGCAGTACTGATAAAGTCCTCCACCACTGCCGCCAGGATTTTTTCCTTTCTTTCGTCAAGCACGGGTATCACCTTGTTAGCACTCGAAGCCAAAGAGTGCTAATATCCTTTTTATTAAAAATACCACCGGACGCGGGTATTGTCAAGTGAATTTCCCCCAGAATATGTAAATGGGCCTCAGACAAAGGCAGCAAAAACGACGTTGGCCACGGGCAGAGCGTCCCGCGTTAGGCGAATATACCCATCTTCTTCAATCAACAGCCCCTGTGCCGCCAGCCGGGCGATTGCCGGCCCGTATACCGCCTCCGGAGAGCAACCGAACCGCGCCTGAAAGCGTGCAGCAGAAACACCCGCAGTCAGCCGCAGGCCCAGAAACATCGCTTCGGCCATCGCGTCGGCCGGAGTCAGGCGGACCGCTTCGGCGACCGGTAACTCGCCCCGGGCCACAGTCGCGCAGTATTCGCCGGGGTTGGCCGTGTTGGCCCAGCGGTGGCCGTCCAGATAGGAGTGTGCTCCCGGTCCAAGGCCCAGGTACTCCCCGCCCTCCCAGTACAGGCGGTTGTGCCGGGACTCCCTGCCCGGAAGGGCGAAGTTCGCGATTTCGTAATGGACGTAGCCGGACGCGGTAAGGAAGTCTATCGCCTTCAGGTACATCTCCCGCACCGTTTCCTCGGAGCAAACCGCAACCTCGCCCGCGGCTGCCGCCTGCCCGAGCGGCGTTTCCGAATGGATCTCCAGACTGTAAGCGGAGACGTGCTCCGGCCCGAGGGCCGCCGCTTCCGCCAGCGTCTCCGTCCAGTCGCCTGCACTCTGCCCGGGGATCCCGTAAATAAGGTCCAGGTTGATGTTCGTGAAACCGGCCGCCCGCGCCGCTTTGAATGCCTGCCGCGCCTCGCCGGCGGTGTGCGCCCTTCCCAAAACCCGCAATAGCCTGTCCGCCGTCCCCTGCATCCCGATGCTGAGACGGTTGACGCCCGCAGCCGCAAGCACCGCCAGCTTTTCTTCGTCCAGCGTGCCCGGGTTCGCCTCCACCGCGACTTCGGCATCCGGCAGCATGGTAAAACCGGCCCGCGGAACGCTCATCAGGCGGGCCAGCGCTTCCGGCGGAAGGCACGTGGGCGTCCCCCCGCCGACGTAAACGGTTTTCAAAACAAGTTTTGGGCCAAACCATTCACTCCAGAGTCGGATTTCTCTCTCCAGCGCCTTCAAATAACGCTCTGCCGCCTCCGGCGAATAAGGGTAGGAGACAAAGTCACAGTAAGCGCATTTCCCCCGGCAGAACGGGACGTGGATGTACAGTCCTATCTCCTTCATTCTTCCGCCTCATCCTTTTCACCGCCAGGGCGCCAAGATTGCTAAGTCTGACGCCACTTTTCTAGTCAAGAATACAGGAGTCAGAAGTCAGAATCCAGAAGGTCTCCAGACAGAATTCGCTGCGCGAATTCCTTCAAGAATTCTCACCTCCAACTTTACACTTCACACCTCCCAAATGCTTGGCGTCTTGGCGGTTCATCTTTCACCCTTATGTTATTTCTTATTACTTCTCCTTACTTCTCCACCCGGAGCACAGCCAGGAAAGCCTCCTGCGGAATTTCCACGTTGCCCACCTGCTTCATCCGCTTTTTGCCTTCCTTCTGTTTTTCCAGGAGTTTTTTC
>JASEJH010000162.1 GCA_030016455.1 Thermoanaerobacteraceae bacterium | reverse complement strand
GCCGCCGTTCGAGGGGTTCCTTGAGCACCGGTTTTCCCTGCCGGTAGAGCAGGTCGAAGGCGACGAAAACCGCCGGGTGCGCCCGGGCAGCGGCCAGGGCCCGCCGCCGGTCGAGCAGCCGCCCGCGGGCCTGCAGCGCCCCGAAGTCGGTCTGTCCGTTGGTGAAAACGACGATTTCGCCGTCCAGAACGGCCGGAAGGTCCGCGACCCGTTCGTGGAGCTTTTCCAGTTCGGGGAATGCGGGCGTTAGGTCGTGGAGATTTCGCGAGCGGAGCACCGTACTGTCCTCGAGGTAGGCAAGGCAGCGGTACCCGTCCCACTTGACCTCGAAAAAGTAAGCGCCGTCGGAGAAGGGTTCGGCGTTCACCGCCAGCATCGGGCGCAGCAGCGGCAGCGTCATCCCCGCGCCCCCCGGCGCTTGGCTTCCCGCTCCTTTTTTGCCAGTTCGATGCTCTGTTTCAACGCTTCCATCAGGTCCACCACCTTTTCCGCACGCGGCGGCGGCGCGACGACCTCTTCGCCCGCCATCTTCCTGCCGATTGTGCCGAGGAGCGCCTCGCGGTATTCATCCCGGTATTTTCCGGGGTCGAAGGGAGCGGTCAGGCTCGCGATCAGGCTCTCGGCCATTTTTAGTTCGTTTTCGTGGACCTGGACGCTGTAGTTGAGTTCCGGGAGGGCGGCGGCAGACCGGACCTCGTCGGGATAGTGCAGGGTGCTGAGTACCAGCGCCCGCCCGCTCGGCCACAAAAGCGCCGGCGACTGCTTCGTTCGGACCGCAACCCGGCCCACCGCGGCCTTGTTCGTCCTTTCCATCGCCTGGCGCAGCAGTTCATAAACGCGCTCGCCGCCTTCTGCCGGCGTCAAGTAATAGTTCTTCGCGTAGTAAAGCGGGCTGACCTCGTTTTGCCCCACGAAGTCGAGCAGGGCGACGTTCCGGGCCTCCAGCCCGGGCAGGTTTTCCAGGTCCTCCTCCGTCAGCACCACGTAGCGCCCCTTTTCGTATTCGTAGCCGCGTACCACTTCGTCCAGGCCGACGTCCCGTTCACAGACGGGGCAGTAGCGCCGGTACCGCACCGGTGTCCGGCAGACGGAGTGAAGCAGGTGGAACTTCACGTCCTTCTCCTCGATCGCCGCGTAGACCTTGACCGGGATGTAAACGAGGCCGAAGGTGACGGCGCCCTTCCAGATCGGTCGCATAAAAAAACGCCTCCGTATCTATTGTGCCGTCAAACGGAAATAAAAATCCCGGGGTGATCCCGGGTATAAATTCTTTATGGTTAAAAAGTGGGAAGAACAAGCCGGTAGTATTTAGTCGTCTGTCGTCAGTCGTCGGTCGTCGGTATTGATGTGGGAATTCACTGCGGCGAATTCCTGCAAACAATTATTAACCTTTAGTGGTACCGCAGCGCCTCGGCGGGGCTGAAGGAGGCTGCGCGGCTGGCGGGATACAGCCCGAAGACCAAGCCTACAAAAGAAGCAAAGCCGAAGGCGAGGAGGACCGTCCACACGGAGATCAGGGGCGGCCACTTGGCGAAGTGGGCGATCGCCCAGGCACCGCCGGCACCAAGGAGCACGCCGAAAAAGCCGCCCACCAGACAGAGCGCAACCGCTTCGGCGAGGAACTGCTGCAGGATATCCCGGCGGCGGGCACCGACGGCCATTAAGAGCCCGATCTCCCGCGTGCGTTCCGTGACGGCCACGAGCATGATGTTCATTACCCCCACACCGCCGACCAAAAGGGCGATTGCCGCCACGGCGCCGATGATCAGCGTCATCACCCCGGTGGCCTTTTCGATGAGGGCGAGCCCCTCTTTCATTGACATCCCGGTGTAGTGGACGCTGGTGCCCGGGTGTCTTTTTTCGAGGATTTTAATGCAGTCCGCGATGGCTTGGGGAACGGCTTCGTCGGTCACTGCGACCCCGTCCAGTTCGTGGATCACCCTGGTGTTCAGAAGCTCCTGGACGAAGGTGATCGGGGCAAAAGCGTACCTGTTCATGCTCATCGCGCCCAGGAGCTGGGACGTTTGTTTTTCCGTCACCCCGATTACCGTGGCCGGGACGTCCTGGATGAACACCTTTTTCCCTAACGCGTCACCTTTTGGGAAGAGCATTTCCGCCAGGGCGCCGTCCAGCACCACTACCCGGCTGTGTGCCGCCACGTCCGCCTGGGAAAAGAATCGTCCGGAGGCAAGGGGCAGGTTCATCACGGCTGTCAGGTCGGGCGTCGTCCCGATAAGCTGGGAGAGTACAGGTTTGGCCTGGCTCTGGGGCCGCCGGATGGCGATCATCATCCCTGAGGTGACGGGGGCCAACTTGTCCACCGCCGGGGAGAGTTCCTTTATTATCGCGACGTCTTCGAGTTTAAAGGTGTCGACGGTGGGGGCTTCCCCCCGCATCCAGTCCACAGAGATGTTAAAGCTGCGGCTGCTGCCCAATTTTTCAATTTCAGAAAGCAGAACGGCCTCCCCGCCCTGGCCGATGGCGACCACGGCGATCACCGCCGCGATGCCGATGGCGATACCCAGAGTGGTGAGTATGGCCCGCAGGCGGTGGGCGAGGAGGTTCTCACCGGTGAGCCGGATGAGGTCGGCCGCTTTCATGCGGAGGACACCTCCTCGCGGACGACCGCGCCGTCCAGGAAGTGCAGGACGCGTTCGGCGTAGCGGGCGATGTCCGGCTCGTGGGTAACCATCACGATCGTCCGCCCCTCCGCGTGCAGTTCCAGGAAGAGGCCCATGATCTCGTAGCTGGTCTTGCTGTCGAGGTTTCCCGTGGGTTCGTCGGCGAGGATTACTGCCGGATTGTTTATCAGAGCCCGGGCGATGGCCACCCGCTGCTGCTCCCCGCCGGAAAGGGCCGGCGGCTTGTGTTTCAGACGGTGCCCGAGTCCCACGCGGGCCAGCAGTGCCGTTGCGCGTTCCCGGCGTTCCTTGCCGGGGGTACCGGCGTAGATGAGCGGCAGTTCCACGTTTCGCAAAATGTTGTGGCGGGGCAGAAGGTTGAAGGTCTGAAAAACGAAACCGAACTGCTGGTTTCGCAGGCCGGCGAGTTCGTCTTCGTCAAGCGCGGACACCTCGCGCTCGTTGAGATAATAGCGTCCGGCGGTGGCCCGCTCAAGACAGCCCAGAACATTTAAAAAAGTGGACTTGCCGGAACCCGACGGCCCCATTACCGCTACGAATTCCCCGGTTTTGATTTCGAGGGAGACGTTGTTCAGGGCCGTCACGGCGGCGGGTCCGTGGCCGTAAATTTTAGTCAGCCCTTCCACCCTGATCACTGCTTTACACCGCCGGATACGCGCACCGGTTGGCCGTCCCGGAGGTCTTCCGGGGGATTGAGGATCACCCGCGTGCCAGCCTTGAGGCCGGCCCGGATTTCGGAGTAGAGCTCGTTGCTGCCGCCAACGTCAACCGTCCGCTTGCGGGCCACGCCCTTGTCCACGGTAAACACGACCTTTTCCTTGCCCTTTTCAACCACAGCTTCGGTCGGGACGAGGACCGCCTTCCGGGGTTTGACGCGGTGGATGATCACGTCCACCGTGGCTCCCGGGAGCAAACCGGGTTCGTCTAACGCGATGTACACCCGGACCGCTTTTTCGGTTTCCAGTTCTGTTTTCCGGGTTACGGCCGGGGAAACCCGGGCCACCTTTGCCCGCCAGGTCTTGTCGGGACGCCCGATCCAGTTGATCTCCGCATCCTGCCCGGCGCGCACGCCGCGGACATCCTGCTCGCTGAGGTCCGCCACAACCTGAAGCCGTTCAGGGTCGCCGACGGTCAAGACCGGGAGGCCCGGTTGCAGGTAATCTCCCTGTTTTGCCGTCCTCTGGAGCACCACCCCGGTGATGGGCGAGGTAAGCTGCCCTTTCGCTGCTGCGCGGCGGGCGTTCTCGGCTGCTACCCGGGCCTGGTTGACGCGGGCCCGGTAAACCTCGATCTGTTTCGGGTCCTTCTCTTTCAGCGCCGCCAGCCGTGCTTCGGCAGCGGTCGCCTCCGCCTTTGCCTGCGTGTACCCGATCTCCGCCGCTTCGAGTTCGGCTTCTGATACTGCCTCCTGTTCAAAGAGGAAGCGGTAACGTTCCAGTTTCTTTTCCGCCGCTTCGGCGGCCGCCTCCGCGGCTTCAAGCACGGCTTCCGCCTGCGCTATTTCCTCCGGCCTGGCCGGGGCCAGCGCCGCCGATAGTTCCGCTTCGGCCGCGGCAAGTGCCGCTTCGGCTTCCTTCACCCGGTCTTCCACGTCGCTCGTGTCGAGTTCCGCCAGCACCTCTCCGGCGGCAACCCGGTCGCCTTCTTTCACTTTCAGGCGCACGAGCCTGGCCGCGAAGGGGGCGACCACTTCCGCCTGGTGCAGGGTCTCGACCTTCCCGGTGGCCAGCACCTTGTCTTCAAAAAGCTTTTCCTCGGCTGCGGCAACCTTTACCTCCAGCGCCGCCGTGCCGAACCCGCGAACAGCAGCGGCGGCTATCACCGCCGCCGTGAGAATGATGCCGCCCACAATGAGCCAGAGTCTTGTGCCGCGCGTCAAGTTTCTTCTCCTTTCCTA
>JASEJH010000161.1 GCA_030016455.1 Thermoanaerobacteraceae bacterium | reverse complement strand
CGGCTGAAGGCGAGTATCTGCGCGATCAGGTCTTTGGCCCGGTGACAGGCCTTGATCACCTGCCGGAGGTTTTCCGCCTCCTGCGCGTCCTGCTGCAGGCCGACCAGGGTCATCTCGGTATAACCCAGTATGATCCCGAGGATGTTGTTGAAGTCGTGCGCCACCCCGCCGGTCTCACAGGCGTTCGTCAGGAGCGTCGCCACCGCTTTATCAATAGTCGTCGCATCCTTCATTGATACCACCCGGACTGTAACCCGGGCGTTCTCGGAGAGGAGGTACTTGGCTTCCAGCGCTTCCCCTTTCAGTGGATTGAAGGTGGCGGTGTAAACACTCACGGTGATGGAGGGAGCCACATTATCGAAATAAACCTCGCCGCTCACGTTAACCTGGCTCTGGGTGGTGCAGAGGACGATATCGTAGAAGCCGTTCGCTCCGGGATTCGGCTGGGACCAGCGTACACTCCGCAGTCCGGGCGGATAAGTAACGGTGCCGGTTAGAAGGTCAACGATCTTGTTACCGAGCTTGTCGTAAACCGTGGCGTAAACCGCATCCGTGGTGGAAAGGTAATACCGGACATCCACATTCCCTGCGCTGTTTACCGCGAAGGGGTTGATGCTTACGCAGATGATATTCTGGGCAGCCACCGCCGTCGTAACCCAGCAAAGGAGGCCGAAGAGGGAAAATCCAAAAATACCGGTAGCCACCCTGAGAAACTGCCCGCTGGAAAAGAAAAACCGGCCCATACAACCACCTCTTTCAAAAACACCTTTTATTAACCTGTACACACCCGCCTAACCTATTTTTCGACACGTATAGACACAAACTTAACCCGGGCGACCGGCGGGGTCTTATCTAAGAGAGTGTTGCAAAACTATAAATCGTTAGAAGCCAGTCACGCTATCTGTGGATGGGAAACTTTGGCAAAAAGCCTGGAGGCCGCGAAAAACAAGTATGGCGCGGGACTCGAAGGCCGTAGCGGAGCCTAGCACTCAGCCTGGTACTAAAAGTGTGGTTGCGCGAAGCGGATAAATATACGTTTTGAGAAGTAGCATTTTGCAAAGGCGGAACTGAGTGCTGGGTGAGCACCGGACGGCGAGCCCAGGCATTGTCCAGGCGAAGTTTTGCAGCGGTTTCCTAAACCGATGTAAAAAGGAACTCTACCAATCAACCCCCAGAAAATTTTGTCGAAATACTTATTTATAGAGTAGGAACCGCTTGAGGGGGTGAGATGATCTTCTACTTGGGAAAGGATTGAGACCAAACCAATAAAACTTGGAAGGTGGTGATAAGATGCGCAAGTTGTTCTCCCTGACCGTGATGCTGGCGGTTCTCCTCTTAACCTGCAGCGTCACCGCCTGGGCGTCCCAGAACGGAAGCAATAACAACCACGATAATGTATCAGTGAGCGGAGGGGTCTACGGGGACACCAGCGTCGGCGGGGATGTTTACGAAGACGAAAAGCAGGAAGTAGAGGAAATTCAAACGACGCTCCGGGAAAGAATCAGAAACAAAGCCGAAGCAAAACAACTCCGGGAGCGGATTCGCCAGCGGATCAAGAACCCGGCCGAGCGGCTCGCGCTTTGGGAAGAGCTGAAGGCAATGTGTGAAGACCCTGAGGAAGCCGCCGCAACCGTGGCGGAGATGATTTACGACAACCCCCGGGATATAAACAATTATAAGGAATTCGCCAGACTGTGGCGGCACCGGCATAAAGAGAAAGTAATCTGCTTTGCCTTTGGGCGGAAGATGGAGTTTGATGTGCCGCCTCAAATCGTTAACGGCCGAACCCTGATGCCAATCCGGGCAATCGCCCAGAAGCTCGGTGCGGACGTTGACTGGAACCCGAAGACCAGAACCATTACTATCAGGAAAGGTGACAAGGTTATCGTCCTGGCGATCGACAAGCCGAACGCCCGGGTGAACGGCAAACTCGTGAAGCTCGACGTGCCGCCGAAGATCATCAATAACCGGACGATGATCCCGCTGCGCTTTGTGGCCGAAAACCTCGACGTGAACGTGACCTGGGTCGCGGAAGCACAAACGGTGGTAATAAACAACTAATAACCGGCGAGTACTCCGGGCCCCGGAGCAATCCGGGGCCTTTGCCTTCACCGGGCAAAATAGTGGAGCACCCGCCGCACCGCGCGGATGACGTCCGCCACGTCGGCAGCGCTCATTTTCGGGTAAAGCGGGAGGCTGATGATCCGCTGGTAAAGGGCTTCCGCCATCGGGCACGGCGGACCTTCGTGCAGAGTGCAGACGTTCGGGTCGCCGAGCCACCCGTATAAAGGGTGCAGGTAGGCCGGCAGGTAGTGTACCCTTACGTTGATCCTTTCCGCCTGAAGCGCCAGAAAGACTTCGCGACGCCCCGCCCGCAACCGCTCGAGGTTTAGCTTCAGCACGTACAGGTTCCAGGCCGGCTCACTGTCCGGCGAAGTGTACGGGGTTTCTACGTATGGCAGGTCGGCGAAAGCCTCGTTGTAGCGCGCCGCGATTTCCCTCCGCCGCTTAAGGAAGGTTTCAAGCCTTGACAACTGCGAGAGTCCTAGGGCCGCCTGCATTTCGGTCGGCCGGTAGTCGTACCCCAACTCCTGCACCTCGTAATGCCAGGGCCCTTCGTTCCTTTTCACCAGCTGTGTCCAGTCCATAACCGTTCCCAGGTTGGTGAACAGCCGGAGCCATTGGTAGGTATCCTCGTCGTTGGCGATCACCATGCCGCCGGCTCCCGCGGTAACCGTCGCTTCAGGATGAAGGCTGAAAGCCGCAACGGGAGCGAGGCTGCCGGCCGGCCTTCCCCGGTAAACCGCACCCAACGCCTGGGTAGCGTCTTCGACTACCGCCAGGTTGTGGCGCCGGGCGACGGCGTGAATCGCCTCCATCGCGCACGGGTAGCCGCCAAAGTGGGAGGCAACCACGGCACGGGTGCTTTCGGTTATGTTCCGCTCGATCTCGACCGGGTCGATGTTCAAGGTTCGCTCGTCAACGTCTGCAAAAATCGGCCTCGCGCCGAGGTAAAGGGCGGCGCTCCCCGCAGCCGGCGCTACAAGCGGCGAGAGGATTACCTCATCCTCCCGGCTGATCCCCGCCGCGTAATAAGCGGCGTGCAACGCCGCCGTCCCGCTGGAAACGGCCACCGCGTAGCGTGCCCCGACCAGCGCGGCGAACCGTTCTTCCAGTTCCCGCACCTTCGGCCCGGCGGCAAGCCTGCCGCTTCTGACCACCGCCGCCACCTGTTCCGCGTCGGCCGGATCGAGGTCCGGCTGGTTGAAAGGCAAGCGCGTCTCCCGGACCGGTTTACCGCCCGCGATGGCCGGCTGATCCGCTGTTTTTAATCTCTCCGGCTGGCTTTCTGGCAAGGAATTAAAACCTCCTTAAACGGTCGTGACGCCGGTGGCCTAAGCCTATGAAGAGGCTAAGCTGGCTCTCCACGCAAGCAGCGAGATGCAGGCCGGCGAAAAAACCTTTTTCCTGACTGTTTGAGCAAATTATAACCCCGGCGGCTCCCGCTGGCAATCGGTTAAAGGCAGGAGTAAAGAACGATTCTCTGCACCGGGCTGAGAATTCTGGTATAATGGGGGAAACTGATTGCGGGGGTTCGGAAAATGATCATGAGGTGCCCGCGGTGCGGCTCGACCAGAATAGTTCCTGTGGGGCAGTACGATAAGTTGATTTACTTCGGTCTTGCCGGCACAATCGTCCTTGGCTTCGCCGGCTTTCGCCTGCCGATCTTCTGGCTGCTCCTCCCCTTCTGGTGGCTCGGGTGCCTCCTATTCTATGTCAAGCGTCCCCTGGCCGCCTGCGACGAATGCAACCACCAGTGGAACCCGCGGAAACCATAAGAAGATGGTTAACTCCCCAAAAGTGGCCCGGAACTTGGCAGACCGCCCCGGTAATACCACGGAACCTCGACACAGGCCGGAGGTTTGGGACGTGGTACGTGCCTGCTGGTCACTACGGCTACCCCGGCAGAGTCTGCAATGTCTGAAGCGAAAAAGCCCACTCCGTCCGGAAAATCACCGCAATAGAAAGTTCGCCCTCCATTTCTTAGCGGGACTGTAAGCAAGGATGATTCCCCGCTACCACCTGGTTCTGCCGAAAAAATCCCTCGTGATACTTGGCTGGGAATAAAAATTCCTTCCGGCACCTTAGCGGACTCCTGGTCCTAGTGCCAAAAAGAATTATCCGCCGAAAGACGACTTACACCCGAATATCATCCCCCACGAACACTTTTTAGGTTAATACCACGAAAATAAAACCGATATAAAAGTTTAAGCAGAACTTAAAAAGACTTTATGGCGAGGGATCTGCAATGCTTTCAGTTATCGTATACGGCCGAAACGATATGTACGGCTACAACCTCCACAAGCGTGCCGCCATAAGCCTTAACTGCATCGCTGAGGTACTTACGCATCCGGACGACGAGATCATCTTTGTTGATTGCAACACCCCGGATGATATGCCTACTTTTCCTGAGGCTATTCAGGACACATTGACACCCAAGGCAAGAAGCCTCCTCCGTATCCTCAGGCTCCGGCCTTACCTATATGAAAAATACAAAAAAGGGTCCCCTCTAAAAGT
>JASEJH010000160.1 GCA_030016455.1 Thermoanaerobacteraceae bacterium | reverse complement strand
AACACGTTCGGTATGTTCTTACTGTGGTTGCGGTTGTGGGCTGATCCTGTACAGCGAAAGCAACCGGGTCATCTACGTGGAAGGTGATCCCGACCACCCGGTCAACGAAGGAACGGCATGTCCGAAAGGGATTGCTCTCTCCGACGTCAATACGGTGGTGGACAGGGACCGTCAGCGGATTCCCAGTTCACTCCGGGTCACGAAAGTCCTTTACCGCCCGCCAGGCGGACATTACTGGCTGGAGAAAGACTGGGACTGGGCGCTGAAGGAGATCGCAAAGCGGGTCAAGAGAACGCGGGACGCGACCTTTGAGGAAAAGGACGAAAACGGCGTCACCGTTAACCGCACCCAGGCCATCGCGCACCTGGGGAGCGCATCCTTGGACAACGAAGAAAACTACCTGCTGCACAAGATGCTCCGCGCCCTGGGGGTCATCAATATTGACCACCACGCCCGCCTCTGACACTCTACGACGGTGGCCGGTCTGGCCAACTCGTTCGGCAGGGGAGTAATGACCAACCACTTCATCGACTACAAGAATTCGGATGTGGTGCTGGTCATCGGGGCCAACCCGGCGGAATGTCACCCGCAGGGGATGAAGTGGATCATGCGCGGCAAGGCAACCCGGGGCACCAAGCTGATCGTCGTGGACCCGCGCTTCACGAAAACGGCTGCGAAAGCTGACATCTATGCGCCGATTCGTCCCGGGACGGACATCCCGTTTCTCCTCGGAATGATAAACTACGCCATCCAGAACAACCTCTACCACCATGACTACGTGGTCAACTACACCAATGCCTCCTACCTGGTTGATCCCGGATTCAGGCTCAAGGACGGCCTTTTTTCCGGTGCAACCACGAAGGACGGGAAGTTTGCGTACGACGACAAGACATGGCAGTACCAGAAAGACGGTGACAGGCCCAAGAAAGACCCTACGTTGAAGAATCCGAACTGTGTGTTCCAGGTCCTGAAGAAGCATGTGGCGCGTTATGACATCAAAACCGTCTGCCGGATTACCGGGACGCCCGAGGACGTTTATCGTAAGGTGTGCGAAACCTTCTGTGCGACTGGGAGGCCGGGCAAGGCCGGAAACCTGATTTACGCGATGGGAATAACGCAGCATACTTACGGGGCTCAGAACGTCCGGGCGGTAGCGATGCTGCAGTTGCTGCTCGGGAACATCGGTATCGCCGGCGGCGGCGTAAACGCCCAGCGCGGGGAATCCAACGTGCAGGGTTCGACCGACATGGCCATGCTTTTCCACCTGCTTCCCGGGTACCTTGGCATGGTTGACGCTGCGAAACACCCGAATCTGGAAGCTTACATTGAGAAAGAGACGCCAAAAAGCGGATATTGGTCCAACAAGCCGAAGTTTCTCATCAGTCAGCTGAAGGCCTGGTATGGCGACAAAGCTACCAGGAAGAACGACTTTTGTTACGACTGGCTGCCAAAGCTCGACGGCAAGGACCACTCCCATATGGCCATTTTCGAGTTGATGGCCGAGGGAAAGATCGAGGGCTTTTTCGCCTGGGGCCAGAACCCGGCGGTGGGCGGTCCGTCGGCGGCGGCAGAGCAGAAGGCGATGGAGAAGCTTGACTGGATGGTGGTAGTGGACCTTTTTGAAACAGAAACCGCGGCCTTCTGGAAGCGGCCCGGCGCGAATCCGAAGGAAATCAAAACCGAGGTCTTTTTCCTTCCCGCCGCCTTCTCCTATGAAAAGGAAGGCACCGTTACCAACAGCGGCCGCTGGATCCAGTACCGTTGGAAGGCTGTCGAGCCGCCCGGCGATGCCAGGTCTGACCTGTGGATCGCCGACCGGCTTTTCAAAGCCGTCCGCAAGGAATACCGGCGCGGCGGCAAGTTCCCGGAGCCAATACTAAACCTGAACTGGAACTACGACAGGCGCGGTACGGATGAGCCAGACATTGACCGGGTGGCGCTGGAGATTAACGGCTACACTGTGGCCGACGGCAAAGCCCTGGCGAGTTTCGCCAAGCTCGCGGACGATGGCTCGACGGCTTGCGGTTGTTGGATTTATACCGGCTACTGGGCTTTCGACCCCGAGCTCAAGGTGGTGGCGGCGAAACGGCGCGACCGCACCGATAGAACGGGTCTGGGGCTTTACCCGAAGTGGTCCTTTGCCTGGCCGCTTAACCGGCGCATCGTTTACAACCGGTGCTCCTGCGACCCGAGCGGGCGCCCGTGGGACCCGCAGCGGGCCCTGGTGGCCTGGGATGGCACAAAGTGGGTGACCAACGACGTTCCAGACTTTGGGGCGAAAAACCCCCAGACCGGTGCCCCGGTGCCACCGGAGAAATCGGCGGGGACGCCCTTTATCATGCTGCCCGAGGGACAGGGGCGCCTTTTTGCGGCCGCCCTTAAGGACGGCCCGTTACCGGAACACTATGAGCCGGTGGAAAGCCCGGTCAAAAACATCATGTCCAGCCAGCAAAACAATCCTCTGGCCACCAGGCGGAAAGGCGAGTTCGGGAAGCTGGCGGCCACGGCAAGTCCCGACTATCCGTACATCCTGACCACCCACCGGTTGATTGAGCACTACCAGAGCGGTGCCGTTACCAGGAACTGCCCGTGGTTGGTGGAGTTAATGCCGGACATGTTCGTGGAAATTTCCCCGCAACTAGCGGCCAGGCTCGGCATAAACCCCGGTGACACGGTTGTGGTTGCCACGGCACGGGGCCGCATCCGGTGCAAGGCTTGCGTCCTTCCTACCTTGAAGCCGCTGCAGGTTGACGGGCGGGAGGTCGAAATCGTGGCCATGCCCTGGCACTGGGGTTACCAGGGTTTGGGAGCAGGCAGTTCGGCGAACGAGCTCACGGCATCCGTTGGCGACCCCAACACCAACATTCCCGAGTACAAGGCGCTCCTTTGCAATGTCTGGAAGGCCTGAGAGTAGGAAAGGAGGGTTCGAGCAATGGCTAAAGGAGTCCTGGTGGATCTTACCAGGTGCATCGGTTGCCGGAGTTGCCAGGTGGCTTGTAAACAGTGGAACGACCTTCCTGCCGGGCGCGAAGGTTTTGTCAACACGTGGGACACTCCCATAGACACCACTGACAGCACCTGGACCCGGGTCAAGTACTATTTTCTTGAGGAAGGCAACACCGTCAGGTGGCGGTTTGTCAAGCAGCAGTGCATGCACTGCCAGCGGCCGGCCTGCGTGGCGGTTTGTTTCTCCGGTGCGCTGACGAAAACTCCCGAGGGTCCGGTGGTGCACAACCCGCAAAAATGCACCGGTTGCGTTTACTGCTATTCGGCTTGTCCATTTGGAATACCGCGGTACGCGACCGGAGGCTGGGGTAATGTCACACTCCAGAAATGCCGGCTATGCTTTGACCCACAGGGTCCGTACGACCGGGTGGGCCGGGGGGAGGTGCCGGCGTGCGTGCGTGCCTGTCCGGGCGGGGCGCTTAAGTTCGGAGAACGGGAGGAGTTGCTCCGGGAGGCACGGAGCCGGATTGCCGCCGCACCCGGTAAGTATATCAATCACGTTTACGGAGAAAGGGAGTTGGGCGGCACCACCTGGCTTTACCTTTCGGACGTCTCTTTCCACGACCTGGGATTTCCCTTTGTCTCGGCGCTTGCCGGTTCAGCCGTTGCGGCGGCGCGGTGGACCCCGCTGGCAGCGGGACTGTGGCTTGCCAACCGGTGCCGGGATGAGGCCGAATCCCTGGAGCCGACCGCTTCCGCCGGAAAGGGAGGAGAGTAGGTGGTTGCGTTGCAAGGGGGAGAACTTTCAGTCCTCTATGCTGCCCTTGCTGCCGTGAGTCCCGGGGAAGAGGTGATCGAAGCGGACTTTGGTCAAGACCATACGGACGGGGAAATGAGAAAGGTGCCTCTCATTGCTTCATTCCCACCCCGGCTGTCCCGGGCCGGCCTTGCCGGGGTGCTGCGGCAGGTGGCCGAAGCTGCTGCGGCGCACCGTCCGGATTTTACCGGGGAAATCGACGCGGCCGTGTCGGCGTTATACGAAATTCCGGAAGTCTGGGAAGACCTTTTGGCCGGCGGGCCAAGCAGGCAGAAACGGCTGGAGGAATTGCGGGTGTTTTTGGACCGGCGGGAGGTCTCTTTTGAAATAGCCGGTTTCCTTATCCACCATACCCTCAAGCCGCTTCTGCGTTGTTACGCCAGAAAGGCTGCCCAGGCGCAGCCGGTGCACTTTGAGACGTGGGAAAAGGGTTGCTGCCCCGTGTGTGGAGCTTATCCAAACCTGGCCGTCATTAAGGGGGAAAAGGGCCGTTTCCTGTACTGCGGTCTTTGCGAGACGTCCTGGCGGTTCACCCGGCTTGGATGTCCCTTTTGTGAAGTAACTTCCGTCGGGGAGCAGGAAATCTTGGCCCTGGAAGGTACGCCTTACCGTATCTACCTCTGCGCCAATTGTCGCGGTTACCTGAAAACCGTGCTGCAGCAAAGCGGGGAGACGTTCGATCCGCTTGCCGTGGAGGGGAAAACCCTGCACCTCGACCTGCTGGCCCTGCGGGAAGGTTATGTAAACCGCACAATGCAGGCTTCCGGTGCCGGCGGTGGGGAGTGACTCTTAAAGGTGTGCTGGGTCGGGGGTTGGG
>JASEJH010000015.1:10582-13715 GCA_030016455.1 Thermoanaerobacteraceae bacterium | reverse complement strand
GGCTACGGTCTCCAGGGTGTATTCCATGTCGGGAGTGGTTTCCCCTTCCTTGATCTTCAGCCGCTGTTCCAACAGTTGGAGGAGCGCTTCCCCGCCGCGCACGTGGCAGGCGGTTCCCCGGCAGACCCTGACGATCTGCCTGCCCCGTGGTTTCGTATAAAACTGGGTGTAGAAGGAGATAACGCCCTGGACCTGGCTCGGGAACAGCTTGAGGCCCTTGGCTACGATGGGAATCGCCGCCGGGGGAATGTACCCGTATTCGTTTTGGATTTGCTGTACCACCGGGATCAAAGCCCATTTCCGCCCGCGGCATTCGCCGACGATTTCCCTAACCCGGTCCAGGTTGAGATTTATTCCCGGCGCAGGTTTATCCATCGGAACCGATCCTTTCTATTCTTACGTTGACCGCCTTGTTTAGCAGGGACTTTCGCTCCGGATCCAAAACTATACTAAACAACTGGCTGACGGGATTAACCGCAATAGCAAAAGGCATGAACACCAAGCCTTCCGGCAGGGTATCCGTGGTTTTAACCACTGCCGCAGCCTCGCCTGCCGGGGAAACAATCCTCACCCGGTCTCCCTCGCTCACGGCAAGCCGGCGGGCATCTGCCTCGCTGATGCTGACATAAGCCGCGGCCGAAAATTTCCGCAAGCGCGGCGCTCTTGAGGTGCGGGTACCGCCGCCGAAGTGGTACAGGTTGCTTCCGGTCAGCAGCACAAAGGGATACGCCTCGTGGGGCTTCGGAGGCCCCGCCCCGTTTAAAACCGGCGCGAGACGCGGGGTGCCGCCGGGATGCTTCCGGTAGACGGCGGCTTCTCCCGCACCGCGTTCCGGGGCTCCGGATTCCGGCGCCGGCTCCTCCAGGGTTCCGTACCCGATACCCGCGTACAGCGGGACCAGTTTCTCGATCTCCTCGCGCACCTCCCGGGGGGAGGTGTACGGCAGTGGGTGCCCCATGCTGGCGGCCAGATGCAGCAGGATTTGCCAGTCCGGCAGGCTCTGGCCCGGGGGTTCGACGGCTTTTCGCAACCGGTTCACGCGGCCTTCAAAGTTAGTGAAGGTTCCGTCTTTCTCGGCGAAGCCTGCCGCCGGCAGGACCACGGACGCTAATTTTGCCGTCTCGGTCAGGAACAAATCCTGAACAACCAGGAAGCCGACCGCGGACAGCGCCTCACGCACGTAGCCGGCGTCGGGGAAGGAGGAAACGGGATCTTCACCCACGATATAAAGCCCCTTAATTCTTCCGGCTTTTGCTTCCCGCAGCGTTTCCGGAAAGGTCAACCCGGGGGTGCCCGGCAGGCTGCCCCAGTAGTCCCTGAATCTCCGCCTGGCCTCCCGGTCGGTCACGGGATAATAGCCCGGAAGGAAGTCAGGAAGTGCCCCCATGTCGCACGCTCCCTGGCTGTTGCTTTCCTTCTGTAAGGCATAGACGGCGGCGCGGTTCCCGGTGAGAAGTACCAGGTTTGAAAGGGCCTTCAACGCCCCGGTTCCGTTCACCTGCTGGGTGATCCCGTTCCCGTAAACAATTGCTGCCCGCTTTGCTCCTGCAAAAAGGCGTGCTGCATGGCGGAGTTCCTGGTGGGAAACGCCGGTGACTTCTTCGATGTGGGAGGGGGTGTATGGGGCCAGGCTCTCGGCAAAGGCGGCGAAATCGGCCGCTTCCCTGTCCACCGATTCGTCTGCCAGGTCTTCGTCCAGGACAACCTTGCAGAGACCATTCAGCAGGGCCAGGTCGGTACCCACCCTGGGCCTTAGCTGCAGTTCTGCAAACAGGGACAGCCGGGTTTCCCGCGGGTCGACCAGGATCAGCTTGGCCTCCCGGCACCTGGCGGTGCGTTTGATGGCGTATCCGACCAGGGGAGCGGAAGCGGTGGGGTCTGCGCCGATAACCAGGATCACTTCTGCTTCTTCCAGCGCCGTCAAGGGGCTGTTGGTGCTGAAAAACCCGCCCGTTTCCGGAGAACCGTGTAAACCGGCTGCGCCGTAGAGGCGGCTGCCGTTGTCAATGTTGTTGGTGCCGAGCACGCACCTGGCGAATTGCTGGAGCAGGTAGTTTTCTTCGTTGGTGCACTTAGAGGAGCCGAAAACGGCCAGGCTCTCGCCGCCGTGCTCCGCTTTGATCCGGTTAAACTCGCCGGCAATCAGACTCAACGCCTCGTCCCAGGACACCTCCCTGAATTCACCGTCCACCTTGACCAGGGGGGCGGTCAGCCGGTCCGGGCTGTAAATGAAGTCGTAGCCGTAACTTCCCTTGACGCAGAGGGTGCCCCGGGTCACGGGGTCTTCTTTATCCGGTATCGTCCGCACCACGCGCCCGTCTTTGACCTCCACGTAAAGGCCGCAGCCGCAGCCGCAGAAAGGACAGGTGGTCCGGATAACGTTTGCGGTTGTTCCCCGGTATGCGGGTTCCGCTTCCATCAAGGCTCCGGTGGGGCACAGGGCAACGCAGGTGCCGCAAAAGGTGCACTCGGATTCCTCCAGCGGACCGTCCCCGAACGTGGCCGGCCTGGTCGCGAAGCCGCGCCGGAAATAGTCAACCGCGCCCTCGACGACCAGGTCCTGGCAGACCCGAATGCACTTGGCGCAGAGGATGCACTTGCTGAGGTCCCTTTTGATGAACGGGTTGTTTTCCTTGATGGTTGCCGTCTGCGGTACCTTCTGGAAACCGAGCCGGCCGACACCCAGTTCGGCGGCGATCCGGCGCAACTGGCAGCGGTTCCCCTTGTCGCAAACCAGGCAGGAGTCCGGATGACTAGCCAGCATCAGCTCGATGATGCTGCGGCGCCGCTCCAGGACCCGCGGTGAGTCGGTGCTGATTTCCATTCCAGGAGTAATAAAGACGGTGCAGGCCGTAAGCAAGGCGCCGGTTCGTTCCTCCTCGACGATGCAGATGCGGCAGGCGCCTATAGAAGGGCAGGCGGCACCGGGTGAGACCAGTTGCGGCTCGTGGCAGAGGGTGGGGATGTAAACCCCTTCTTGTTGGGCCAGTTCGAGAATCGTCATGCCCGGCCGGCCGTTAACTTCCCGCCCGTTAAGAAAAATGGTTACCGGCTCCAAATCAGGATTCTCCTTTATCGCAATAGTCTTAGCGAAAGAGAGGAGAAAACACCCGGGGTGCTCCCTCTGCGATCC
>JASEJH010000015.1:0-10572 GCA_030016455.1 Thermoanaerobacteraceae bacterium | reverse complement strand
ATCCACAACGAGCCAGCTATATCTAAATTACGAAGCGGTGGCAAAACCGTTGGTGCTGTAAACACCAGTGTGTTGGCGACAATATAACACCCGGTCCGGTGGGTGTCAATAATAATCCGGGTAAACGGATTATATCGGGACTGAGTGTCACCTGGGAAGGTTTGAACGGTCGGGAGGCATTTAGAGCAGCGGGGGCGCGTAAAATTTTATCCGGGCAACGGGGGTGACGGGTGCTCCTGCTTGTGCTCAAGCGACTTGACACCGCCTTTACGGAGCCTGTACAATAACACTAAACCTGGGAGAGAATAGAACGCGTGTAGCGCCACAAGGGCGTTTGTGATTATGATATAGGCTCAAAGAATCGAATACCAACGGTCGCTTCTGGTCGAAGCGTACGGTTGCTTTCGAGTGGCGTACCGCTTCTTTTCTTTGCCGAGGTGGACTCGGTTTTTTTATTTTGGTTTAACCGGCACGGAACGGAGGTGAGATTTTTTGCCGGATGCGATATGGTTCATACTGGCAGCAGCAATCGTAGTGGCTTTTGTCGGGGGGTATTTTGCCCGGCGGTATGTTGCCGAATTCAAGGTGGCGGATGCGGAAAAGCAGGCCCGCCGGATTATCGAAGAGGCGGCGAAAGAGGCCGAAGGCAAGAAGCGGGAGGCACTTCTCGAAGCAAAGGAAGAAGTCCTGAAGCTGAAAAATGAGGCCGAGCGTGAGAACCGGGAGCGGCGCCAGGAACTTCAGCGCATGGAGAAGCGTCTGGCCCAGAAGGTCGAGGCGCTGGAGGCCAAACTGGAACGGGTCCAGAAGCGGGAGGAGGAACTCAGCAGAAAAGAAGCCAAAGTCACCGACCTGCAAACCGAACTGGAAAAGTTGCACCAGCAACGGCTGGCGGAGTTGGAACAGGTTTCCGGCATGACGCTTGAGCAAGCCCGGGAAGCCCTGCTGGCGGAAGTGGAAAAAGAGATGCAGCAGGAGACGGCGAAGCTCATCCGGGACATCGAGGCGCGGGCCAAGGAAGAAGGAGAGCGCCGCGCAAAGGAAATCATCGCTTCCGCGATCCAGCGTTGCGCCGCCGACCAGGTTGGGGAGACCACGGTTTCGGTGATCCCCCTGCCAAACGACGAAATGAAGGGGCGGATTATCGGTAGGGAAGGGCGGAACATCCGGGCTTTTGAGAACCTTACCGGCGTGGACCTGATCATTGACGATACGCCGGAGGCCGTTATTTTATCGAGTTTCGACCCCGTGCGGCGGGAAGTAGCCCGCCTGGCGCTGGAGCGGTTGGTCTCTGACGGCCGGATTCACCCGGCGCGCATCGAAGAGATGGTGGAAAAGGCGCAGAAGGAGGTCGACCGCCAGATCTGGGAGGCCGGTGAACAAGCGGCCTTCGAGGCGGGGGTCGCCGGACTGCACGAAGAGCTCATCAAGCTCCTGGGCAGGTTGCGGTTCCGCACGAGCTACGGTCAGAACGTGCTGCAGCACTCACTGGAAGTGATGCGTTTGGCGGGCCTGATGGCCGCGGAACTTGGGGTCAACGTCGCCCTGGCCAAACGCGCGGGGCTCCTGCACGATATCGGCAAGGCTGTGGACCGGGAGGCCGAAGGGCCGCATGTGGCCATCGGTGTGGAACTGGCGCGAAAGTACGGCGAGGATCCGGAGGTGCTCCATGCCATCGCCGCGCACCACGGGGACGAGGAACCCCAGACGGTGGAAGCCGTGCTGGTGCAGGCGGCAGACGCCATTTCCGCCGCGCGGCCGGGTGCACGCCGGGAAACCCTGGAGGCTTACATCAAACGGCTGACCAAGCTAGAGGAAATCGCCGGTTCGTTCCAGGGCGTGGAGAAAGCGTACGCCGTGCAGGCAGGGCGGGAAATCCGCGTGATGGTCAAGCCGGAACGGGTTGATGACCTGGCAATGGTGCGGCTGGCGCGGGACATCGCCGGAAAGATCGAGGGCGAGATGGAGTATCCCGGGCAGGTAAAAGTGGTGATTATCCGCGAGACTAGAGCGGTTGAGTACGCGAAATAGGCTGAGGCGAAGCGGATGCGTATCCTGATGATCGGAGATATAGTCGGCCGCCCGGGCCGCCGGGCGGTAAAAGAGAACCTGGCGGCCATTCGGCAGGAGTTCGGGATTGACTTCACCATTGCGAACGGGGAAAATATCGCCGGCGGCAACGGCGTCACCCGCGAAACGGCGAACGAGCTTTTCGGCTACGGGATTGACGTCTTGACCGGCGGAAATCACATCTGGGATAAAAAGGAAAGTTACGCCTTCATCGCTGAGGAGGCCCGGCTGATCCGGCCGGCCAACTACCCGCCGGAGGTTCCGGGCGCCGGTTACCGGGTTTTCCCGGTCGGGGACTGTAAGGTGGCGGTGGTGAACCTCCTGGGGCGGGTTTTCATGCCTGGCGTAGACTGCCCTTTCCGCCGGGCAGAGGAAATCCTGGCCGAGCTGTCGGCGGTGACGCCGGTGATCGTGGTGGATTTCCACGCCGAGGCTACCTCGGAAAAAATGGCTTTCGGGTGGTTCTTGGACGGAAGGGTATCGGCGGTCCTGGGCACACATACGCATGTGCAAACTGCGGATGAACGTGTCCTACCGGGAGGCACGGCCTACATCTCCGATGTGGGAATGACCGGACCGCGCGACTCGGTGATCGGGGTGAAAACAGAGACCATAATCGCCAAATACGTGACGCAACTTCCCAAGCGGTTCGAGGTGGCGGGCGGGCCTTACCAGTTTGACGCCTGCGTCGTTACCATAGACCCGGTAACCGGAAAGGCGCTGGGAATCGAGCGGATTCGAAATTTCGAGGCGTGAGCCCTTTACAGCGGGGTTTTTTTCGAGAAGCCGTGGGCCGACTCACGGCTTCTCGCGTTAAGCTTGAAAGTGTTTCAGGCCTCCACTCTGTTGCGGCAGGCGTCAAGCAAAGAATTCGAAGATATACCGGAGGGCCAGGCCAATAACCAGGAGGCTCAGCATTGCCCGGATCCACTGCTCCGGCAGGTACTTCTGGAAACGGGCGCCAACGTAGGTGCCGGCCAGCCCTCCTACCCCGAAGAGCGTCCCCAGCGCCCAGTCTGGCCGGATCACCCTTTCGGCGCCGAGGGGAGTAAGGGCCAGGATTTCGAAAAAGGCTACCCCGGCGATGGAGGTCAAGAAGGTTCCGGCCAGCGCGGCGCCGGCCACAGTATACACCGGCAGGCCGAGGACGGCCACCGCAAAGGGGGCGATGATGGCCCCGCCGCCGATGCCGTATATACCACCGACCAGCCCGACAACAAGGGCAAGGCTGAAGATGGTGATGGTGCTGAAGGAGAAGGTTTCACCCCAGAATTCATACTCAATGCGTGATAGGGATACCGACTTTGTCCGCACTACTGCTTCTGCCGGCAGCCCGGCGGCCAGGCGGCTCCGCGTCGCTTCCTTCTGCTGCCGTACACGTTCCCGGAACTTCTTTTCCAGGGCGCGCTGCTGTTCCCGTCCCTTACGGTAGCGCCCGGTCGCTTCGTAGAGCAACCGCGCTCCGAGGTAGAGCAACACCAGACCCACGAAGAACTTGAAGGCACGCGGGTCGGGAAGGTAGCGGATGCGGATCAGCGCCCCCGCAAAGACTCCGGGGAGGGTGCCAAGGATCACGATCCAGGTAAGGGGCCAGGCCATCCGCCCTTCCCTTATGTACCGGTAGAGCCCCCCGGGGATGGCCACGATGTTGTAGATGAGGTTCGTGGGGCTGACGGCCGGACTGACGAAGCCCAGAACGCTTACCTGAAAGGGCAGGAGCAGAAAAGCGCCGGAGACACCGGCGGATGCGGTTACCGAAGAAACGGCGAAGGCCACCAAGGGGGGAATCAGCGGAAAAACTTCCACGCCCGAGACCGGAAAATACATGCCGCATACTCCTTTCTTAACAAGGAATTAACCCGTAGCTTTCCAGGATCGCCTGTCCGGCGCGCCCGTGCACAAAATCCAGGAATGCCTGCGCCGGGCCGGGGTGCCTGGTTTGCCGGTGGATGCCGATGGCAAACTCGATCGGCGCTCCCCGGAGCGTCACCGTTTCACCAGGTTGCCGCCCTTCTACTGTGACTGTTGCCGCATTATAACGCTGGGCAAATGCCGGGCTGGAGAGGTCGATTTCCCGGGGCAGGGTGAGGTGCTGCAGGCCGAACTGCGCCGCCACCGAAGAATAAACAAAAACGTAGTCCACGCGGCCCTGGATGAGCAACTCTACCAGGTCGATAGACTTGGGTGCGATTCTCTCCCGCGGGCACCTGGCGCAAAGCCGGTCGTAGAGGCCCGGCCGGTGGTAGAAATCTTCGGCCAACTGCCAGACCATCAGCGTTCGGTAGCCGCAAGGGTCCAGATTCTCGTCTGAACGGGCATAGGTTACCTGATTCATGAGGAGGATGTCCATCCAGTTGTGTTCTGTGAGGGAATCTCGGCCCCGGGAGTATTCTTCAAAGGCGAGGACGATCCGGTCGGTGGCGAAGACGAAACAGCGGGATACAATCTCCGGCTCCAGGAGTTCGGTGAAAACAGCGGGGTCGGCCAGGGCGATCACATCGGCCTGTTCCCCCCGGCGCAGTCGGCGCGCGCACTCCCGGGAGCCGGCGGCCTGCAGCGTTAGAACCGTACCGGGATGGGCTTCCTGGAATACCCGGGCACACTCTTTAAGAGGCCCGCGTAATGCTCCGGCGTGTAGGATGTGTAGAGCCTCCTTTTGGGATTCGCTCTTTTCCCCCTCCGCCTCTTTCCGGAGGTTTTCCGCGGGGATGCTGCCCGCTGAATGGATTACCGTAAATAGTCTTAGGAAGGCCTCAAGCTGTTCACGGCGGCGCTGTGCATTGGCTGCCATCATCTCGAGGAGGTGTTCTCCGTTGGCCGTTAAGTAGTAAACCCGCCGTGCTGGGCCGGATTCGCCGGCCTGCCATTCCGAATGTACCAGGCCGTCTTCCTCCATTCGCCGCAAGTTACGGTAGACCGTCGCCGGGTCGCACTCCTCAGATGTGAAGGAAAGCTGGTTCAACGACTGGATGAGTTCGTACCCGTGCATGGGGTGCCGGGCGAGAAGCAGCAGCAGCCCGGGATGCAGCAACCGTTCGCCCCGGAGGTAGGCGGCGTAGACCGAGTGTTCATTGTCCAAGTCATCCCGCTCAGGCATACCTACATCATTCTCCTATTTGCATTATGCATATACTTTTAAATTGATTATAGCAGGGCTGCGGTGCCGCTGACAAGAATAGAATTTTTCATTTTGGTCTGGCATTAAAAACATAGCAACACACTGAAGACAGTGAGGCGGTCTGCATGGCAAAGCAAATTGTTGATCAAGAAAAGTCACCGGGAAAACATGGGAAGAGGTTTGTTGAATGAACTGCCACCTGGGGGTGCTTCCGGCGGACCCCTGCCGGAGCGGAATAGTAGCACAGGGTTCATATAGCGCGGCTTACGGGTTAACCGCACGGATTTGAGGCTGCGGTCATTACAAAAAATAGGTCCACTTCAGGCACGAGAGGAAGGACCCAGTCCTTCCTCTCGCCTTCGTAACTTGCTCTCCCGGGTGCCTCAGCAGCCTTCCTTGCAGTGAGTGACCGGCCGCAGCAGGTAACGCTTCTTGAGCATCGTTTCCCTCCCATCTGGAAAGTACTCGCGGCGCCTCAACAATGCACCGTTACTAAGATAGATATATTGGGACGGGAAATATTTGTGACAGATATTCCCAGAAGGGGCTGAATTTTTATTCTTCTTGTGCGCTGTCAGGTGAAAGTGTTAGAATTTTAGTGAGTGCTCACTCATAATTTAGGGGGTGTCGGCAATCCAGGAAAGAAGGCGGGCTGTGGAAGAGCGGCGCCGGGAGATTCTTGCTGCGGCGGGCAGGGTTTTCGCCCGGAAGGGTTTTGAGCGGAGCACCACTGCCGAAATCGCCCGGGAAGCCGGGGTCGCCGAGGGGACGATTTTTCGCTATTTTCCAACTAAGAGGGACCTGCTGGTCAGCGTTGTGGCTTCGCTGGTGATGGAGTCGCTACCTGCACTTTTGGAGCGAATTGAAACCGGAACCATAGAGGACGCTATTAAAGACATTCTCCGTAACCGGCTTGATCTGATCAAGGAAAACGCGCCGCTTTTAAAGCTCTTCTTCGCGGAAGCCCTTTTCCGGGAAGACCTGCGCGAAAAGTTCATCGAGGAGGTAGTGCTCCGGGCCACGGCAAGGGCCGAGGCCTTTTACCGGCAGCAGCAGGAGCAGGGCAACCTGCGTCCGCTGAACCCCCAGATCGCCATCAGGTGCCTGATGGGAATGCTCGGGATTTTCGTCATCTGGAAGGAGTTCCTCGGCGGGGACAAATACGTCCGGTTCGACGAGGAAGAGGTGCTGGAGACCATCACCACCATTTATCTAGACGGGGTGAGAGACCGTGGCCGGTAGAAAGAAAATCGGGATCGTTCTAGTCATGCTCCTGCTTGCCGCCGGCATCGGCGGGTATTACTACCTCACGGTCTACCGGGGTGAGCCGGAGGGGCTAACGGCTTCCGGATACATCGAGGCCACCGAGGTCCGGCTGGCCTTTGAGGTGGGAGGCCGGGTCGAACACCTCGCGGTTGCGGAGGGGGACCGGGTGAAGCCTGGCATGGTGCTGGCACGGCTGGATGACGCTGCGGCGCGTCTGCAGCTTGCGCAGGCCGAGGGGGCCCTGGCCGCCGCCGAGGCCCGGCTGGCGGAGATAAAGGCCGGCTCGCGGGAGCAACAGGTCCGCGCGGCGCAGGCTGCCGTGAAGCAGGCGGAGGCCGCCGAGAAACAGGCGGAGATCGCGCTGGCCGCAGCGGAACGGGAGTTAGAGCGGTTGGAGGAGCTTTACGCACAGGAAGCCGTTCCGGCGCAACAGGTTGACGCCGCCCGGGACGCGCGGGACAGCGCGGCCGAGCAGCTGGCGGCGCGCCAGGCGGCCACTGCGGCCGCCCGCGCCCAGCTTGACCTGGTGCAGGCCGGCGCTACGAGGGAGGCCATCCGTAACCTCGAAGCGGCCGTGGTCCAGGCACGGGCGGCGCGGGACCTGGCGCGGCTCAACCTCGACCGGACGGTGCTCAAGGCTCCGGTGGCGGGCACGGTGACCGGGCGCCTGGTGGAGGTGGGTGAAACGGTGGTTCCGGGAACGGCGGCTTTCACCCTCTCCCGGCTCGACGAGCTGTGGGTCAGGATCTTCATTCCCGAGCCGGAGATCGGCCGGGTTCACCTGGATCAGCGGGCGGCGATCACGGTTGATTCCTACCCGGGCAAGAAGTTTCCCGGACGCGTTGTTTACATCGCTCCGGAGGCGGAGTTCACCCCCCGGAACGTCCAGACGCCCGAGGGAAGGGCCGAGACCGTTTTTGCCGTACGGGTCGCCGTAGAAAAAGGGGCGGGCCTGCTGAAGCCGGGGATGCCCGCCAACGTAGTACTGGAGGAGAAGTAGGGACAGTGGCGGCCATCATCGTCGAAAACCTGACCCGGCGCTTCGGAGACCTGGCGGCGGTGGACAGCATCAGCTTCCGGGTGGAGGAGGGAGAGATTTTCGGCCTCCTCGGACCGAACGGCTCCGGGAAGTCAACCACGGTCAGGATGCTGTGCGGCATTCTCCGGCCCTCCGACGGACGCGGCGAGGTGCTGGGTTACGACATCGCCCGGGAGGCGGAGCGCATAAAGGGGAGCATCGGGTACGTCTCGCAGCGTTTCAGCCTTTACGAGGACCTGACCGTACGGGAAAACCTGGAGTTTTACGCCAGCATTTACACGGTGCCGCCGGAGAAACAGGAGGAAGCGATCGCTGTGGCCGCTGCCTCCACCGGGCTGGGAGAACGGACCCGGGCCCTGGTGCACACCCTTTCGGGCGGCTGGAAACAGCGCGTGGCCCTCGCCTGCGCGCTGGTACACCGCCCGCGGCTGCTTTTCCTGGACGAACCCACCGCCGGGGTGGATCCCGTTTCCAGGCGGGAGTTCTGGGACATCCTCCGCGGCTTGGCGGCGAAGGGCGTTACAGTGCTGGTGACGACCCACTACATGGACGAGGCGGAGCAGTGTCACCGCCTGGCTTTTATGTACCGGGGGCGCTTCCTGGCCATCGGCCCGCCGGAGGAGCTGAAAGCCGCTGAAGGCGCGCTGTTGCTGGAGGATGTTTTTATCGCCCTGGCACGACGGGGCAGGACTCTGGACCGGGAAGCGCTGGGGGGTTAGTGATGCGGCTCATGCGGCTGTGGGCCATCGTGAAAAAAGAGGTGCTGCACATCAGGAGAGACAGGCCGAGCCTGGTGATCAGCTTTCTCTTGCCGGTGATGATGCTCTTTCTTTTCGGCTACGCCGTGACCATGGACGTGGACGAAATCCGGACTGCGGTGCTGGACGGCGACCGCACCCGGGCCAGCCGGGAACTGGCGTCTGCCTTCGCAGCCTCCGGGTACTTCAAGCTCACGGCTTATCCGGTGAGCCGCCAGGAGCTGGAGCGGCTGATCACCAGCGGCAGGGTAAAGGCGGGATTAATCATTCCCGCCGGCTACGGCCGGACCCTTGCAAGGGGGGAGGCGGCGCCCGTGCAGTTCATTGTTGACGGCAGCGACCCGACCACCGCCCGCACGGCGCTGCAGGCCGGGGAACTGGTGGCCCGCGTTCATTCGAGCAAGCTCATGCTGGCGGCGCTTGACCGGAGTGGGAAAACCGTACCGCTTACCGCCGGCGTTGATTTCCGCTCCCGGGTCTGGTACAATCCGAACATGGAGAGTGCCCGGTTTTTCATTCCCGGACTGATCGGGCTGATCATGCAGAACATCACCGCGATGCTGACTGCCTTCGCCCTGGTGCGCGAGCGGGAGCGGGGCACGCTCGAGCAGCTGATCGTGACCCCGGTGCGGCCTGCGGAGCTGGTGATCGGCAAACTCATCCCCTACGTGGTCATCGCCTTTATTGACGTGTCCCTGATCTTCCTGGTGGGTACCTTCTGGTTCGGCGTCGGGGTGGCCGGCAACGTGCTGCTCCTGGCCGTGCTGGCGCTTTTCTTCCTTCTCGGGGCGCTGGGCCTGGGGTTGCTCATCTCCACGGTAACGCGCACCCAGCTGCAGGCGATGCAGGCAACGATGGGACTCATCCTCCCCAGCGTCCTGCTTTCGGGATTCGTCTTTCCGCGGGAGGCGATGCCCCTGGTAATCCGCTGGCTGGGCAATTTCATCCCGCTCACCTATTTCCTCGAGGTTTTGCGCGGCGTGATCCTCAAGGGCGCGGGGCTGGATCTTCTCCTTACCCAGGCGGTTGTCCTGGTGGCTTTTGGCTGCGGTACGCTTCTCCTGGCTGCACTGCGCTTCCGGAAGACGCTCGATTAGACCGTCCGGCGCGGCCTCAGCCGGGGACCTGCGCCCGGAAAATTTTCTTGAGCCCGTGCAAAGGGCTCTGTTATAATTGTAAAGACGGTAAATACGCCCGGACGAGGTGGACCATGGAAATTCGCAAAATTTTTCGTGCCGGAAACAGCCTCGTGGTGTCCCTGCCGCAGGAGGTGCTGCGGGAACTCCGGCTCGCGGAAGGAAGCCAGCTTGCGGTTTCGGTGAACGGCCAGAAAGGGGAGATAGTCCTCCGGCCGGTTACCGCCACCGGAACGGCACAGATCACCGGAGATTTCGCCCGGCTGGTAGAGGAGTTCGTCGCGGAGTACGCCGGAGTCCTGCGGGAGCTTAAAAAGTGGACCCCATGACGGTTGAGGAAGTGCTTTACCTTCATTACCGCCTCATCAGCAGGACCGGCGGCCGGCACGGGGTCCGGGCGCCGGCTTTGCTGGCCAGTGCGGTTGCCCGCCCCTTCGCGCGGGTCCGCGGGCAGGACGTTTACCCTACTCCTTTTGATAAAGCAGGCATACTGCTCTTCGGTCTTATCGCTAACAGGTGCTTCCGCGACGGCAACGAAATGCTGGCGGTTGCCGCGGCGGTGTTGCTTTTGCACCGTTTCGGCTGGCGGCTCGAAAAGACTGCCGGGCTGCCAGCGCTGGTAGCGGCGGTAGCGGCCGGGACCTGCGACTGGCGCGGTGTTTCGGCCTGGTTGCGGGAAAACGGCCGTCCGCTGGCGGAGGTAGCCGCCGGTGCACCGGCGGAAACCGGCAATGGCGTTCGTTGACACTGGAGCGGTCTTTGTGCTATAGTAGGAAGTGCCCGGAGGGGTGTCCGAGCGGCCTAAGGAGGCGGTCTTGAAAATCGCTGAACCCTCTTGTGGTTCCGTGGGTTCGAATCCCACCCCCTCCGCCAGTTTGGAGGTTAGAGGCAAGAGGTTGGAGGTTGGAAAGAGGAAGGGAACTGGCGAAGCCAGTTCCAACGGATGACGTTTAGCGTCTGGCATCTTGCGTCTAATACCTGTTATGCGGAGAGATGGCCGAGCAGGTTGAAGGCGGTCGCCTGCTAAGCGACTATAGGGGGCAGTAAACCCTCTATCGTGGGTTCGAATCCCACTCTCTCCGCCACTTTAGAAGTTAGAGGTTGGAGGTTGGAGGTTGGAAGCAGAGAAAGGAATTCGCTTATGCGAATTCCTACGGTATGGTCTGACGACCGACGACCGACGCC
>JASEJH010000159.1 GCA_030016455.1 Thermoanaerobacteraceae bacterium | reverse complement strand
CCGTCAGGAGATTTTTTGCACAGCGGTCTCCTGCCGCTGGCGTTTGTTGCAGGCTTCTTCCGCGTAATCGCTCGCGATGAGGTACAGGTTCACCCAGAGTTCGTGCTCGTTGGCTTTGCCTTCAAGTTCCCTGGCGAGGTCGCGGAATTTCTTGGTCACCCGGTCCTTAAAACAGGAGAATTCGGCCAGCATCTCGGTAACTTCCCGCTGGGTATAGGTGGTTCCCTCGCGGAGTGTCTTGATCACCGCATCACCTCCTTTATCCCAGATATTAACATGTAACACATCAAATGGGAACGGGTTGATTTTGTCAAAAACCCGGGAAGGGATTCCTGAGGGGGTTTTCCGTGAAGGTTGCGTTTGCGGAAGAAAGTGGAAAGGCCCTTGGAAGGGGCCTTTTGGGGAGAGTTTGTGTGGTACCGAATTCTTTTCCGTGCGCGTCTACGTGTTGTCAGGCCATGGCCGGTAGGCGTAAATTCCGCCGTGTACCGCTCCTGTGGACACCGCGGGGGCGGCCAGGCTCGCGCTGTAAGCAGGCACGTTGGAAAACGTTTGGGTGCCGGCGGCAAAACCGCTCGCAGGAACGTTGAAGCTCCCGGTCATGCCGGTGTAAGGCGCGGTAAAGGTTCCACTGACTCCGGTGTAAGGTGTGCTGAAGGTTGGGGCAGTACCGGTGTAAGGGGCAGTGAAAGTTCCGGCGGCGCCCCACTGCCCGGGACTGTAAGCGTAAGCTGGTGCGGCCACCATCTGCTGGGCGGCTGCGGAAATGGCGTTAATCTCGTTTTGCAGGCTTACCGAAATCTGGTAGATGCGCTGGAGCTGCTGGCTGTTCTGGTTTTCCTGCTGGCTCAGCCGCGCCAGTTGTGATTGCGCCTGCTGCTCTGCCTGCTGGAGCTGGACCGCGGTCTGACTGATGTTGCTCAGGTCCTGGCGCACGCGGTTCAGGTGGTTCTGAATGTCCTGAAAGCTATAAGGCATGCTTTTGCCCTCCTCGTTTTTTTAGTATTATTAGCAGTTAGCGGTAACTTAATTAGTGGAAATTAATGCTGGCGCTGTTTGATTTTAGCCAGGTCATAGGTCCCCACGGGATGCAGGGAGAATCCTTGAAGATCCGCCGTGCAGGCGGCGATGTGGGCGCCGTAGTTAAGGCTTATGAAGGGGAGTTCCCGGGCGACGGCAAGCTGTACCTGTCGGTACAGCCCGGCCCGGGTCAGCGAGTCCGGGATTTGCTGGGCCCGGTACAGCAGCACGTCGAGCAGGGGGTCGCGGTAGCGCGTGGTGTTGAATCCGCGGGTGATCTGGGATCCGGCAAGAAGACAGAAAAGAAAGTTGTCGGGATCGCCGTTATCGCTTGTCCAGCCGTAAAGGAAGGCGTCACCCTCCTGGCGGGCGATAGCGGCCTTGAGTTCCTCCCACGGGTAGACGCGGATTTTTACCTTCAACCCGGCGGTTTCGAGCTGGCGCTTCACTTCTTCGGCCAGCGGGACGCCTCCTGCCGGGTTGTAGGGCCGGGTTCCCCTGTAGGTAAGGAGCACCAGGGGGTGTTTTCTGAGGCCCGTGCGGTCGGCGAGGTCACGGGCTTTCGCCGGGTCGGGCGGCGGACCGGCCGCTTCCGGCGCCGCGCCGAAAACCACCGGCGGCAGCGGTCCGCCTGCTTCGGGCAGGAGGCCGCCATACAGAGTGCGGCACAACCGCTTCCGGTCGAGTGCCAGGGCTACGGCGCGGCGGGCGGCAGGATTGTCAAAGGGGGCTTTGCTGGTATAAAATCCAAGGTAGCTCAGGCTGGGAGCGGTGATTCTGGCCACGGTAAACGGGGGCAGGTCGGCGGCGGTACCGGGAGGAAGGTCCAAGGCGACGATCCCGGTCCTTTCTTTCAGGAGGCGCAGGCGCTCGCCGGCTTCGGGTACAGCCTGGATGCGGACCTTTTCAAACGCCGGTTTTGGGCCCCAGTACTCTTCAAAGGCCCGCAAAGTGATGCTGTTCCGCTTCAGCCTTTCGATCCGGTAGGGACCGGTCCCGGCGGGTGGGCTGCCGGGAGTGGATATGCACGCCTGCGGCAGGGCAAGATTCCTCAAAAAAGGTGCGTACGGGTATTCGAGCCGGAAGGAAACGTGTTCGGGGTCGGGTGTGGTAACCTCCTCGACCATCCCGAAAAGAAAGCGGAGGTGTGGAAAGCGCGCGGCGGCCCGGAGCTTCCGGTCGAAAGCGGCCTTGACGCAGCCGGCGTCCAAAATGCGGCCGTCGTGAAGGCGAACGCCGGACCGGATTTTGAACGTCCAGGTACGGCCGTCCGGCGAAAGGTGCCATTCGGTGGCCAGGTGCGGTGCCACGTCGCAGTTCCGGGGTTTGAACCGGACGAGCCCCTCGTAAACGTTCGGCAGGAAGCCCCCGGTTTCCGGATCCCAGACGTACGTCATCTCGCCAATCTTGGGAAGAGCCGGGGCGGCGATGACGAGCGGTTCCGGCGCGGGGTTGGTTTTGAGGGCCGCGATCAGGACGAAGCCAAGCGCTGCAATTATCAGGAGAAGCTTGGGTTTTTTTCGCATGGGTCTCCCGCCAAATTCAATAAAAAAGATATTCTGGTAAAATTTATCTTTTCCTTCCGTTGGCTGGAAAAAGAGTTTTGTGGAATAGGGCAGCCAATTTTAAAAAAGGAGTTTATTTACACGGGTATATTCGTTATAATTATCACCGTTGTAAATTTGTAAGGAACGAGGGGATAACGTGCTACCAACGCCGAAAAAGTATTTCGTAACCGCTGCTGCAGCCGAGGGCAAGACAAAGCTCAACGCCTTTGACAACGCGCTACTGGCGGCCCGCATCGGCAACGTAAATATCATCCGGGTTTCGAGCATTCTGCCTCCCGGCACGGAATACGATCCCGAACTGGTTTTCCCGCCCGGTTCCCTCGTACCCACGGCTTACGGTTACATTACCAGCGACGTTCCGGGAGAGTTGATTGCAGCGGCCGTCGGGGTGGGGATCTCCCAGGAGAGTTTCGGGGTGATCATGGAGTTTTCCGGGCGGTGCACGAAGGAAGAGGCCCAGGCGAAAGTGGAGGAGATGATCCACGAGGCTTTTACAAGCCGGGGGATGATCGTAGCGGAAATTAAGGCCGCCGCGGTGGAGCACCGCGTCAGGCACGTCGGCTGCGCCCTGGCGGCCGTGCCGCTCTGGTATTAATCTGGATTTGAGGAGGGACTGCCGTGGAACTTTGGTACACGGAAAACCAAAACGACCACTTGCGGTTAAGTTGCCGGGTGAACGAAACCCTGCACGTGGAGAAGACGCCCTTTCAGCATCTTGCCGTGCTGGACACGCCGGGGTTCGGGCGGGTGCTGGTGCTGGACGGGATCGTCCAGACGACCGTGTGGGACGAGTATATCTACCATGAAATGATCGCCCACGTACCGCTGAATACTCACCCGGACCCGCAGCGGGTGCTGATCATCGGCGGCGGCGACGGGGGCACGGCGCGCGAGGTGGTCCGCAACCCCCGGGTGGGCAGCGCGGTGATGGTGGAGATTGATGAACGAGTAGTGGCAGCGGCGCGGAAATACCTTCCGGAGTTAAGCTCGCGCCTTGACGATCCGAAGCTCGACCTGCGTTTTGCCGACGGGATCAAGCACGTTGCGGAGTGTTCCGGCGAGTACGACGTGATCATCATTGATTCCACGGACCCGGTCGGGCCGGCCGTCGGACTCTTCAGCCGCGAGTTTTACGAGATGGTCTTCAAGGCGCTGAAAGCGGACGGGCTTTTCGTCGCCCAGACCGAGTCGCCTCTTTTTAACGCCGACCTGATCGCCAGGATTTACCGGGACGTGGCGGATATTTTCGCGGTGGCCCGGACGTACCTGGCCTGCGTTCCTTCTTACCCGGGCGGGATGTGGAGTTTTACCATGGGCTCTAAAAAACACGACCCGCTGGACGTGAAGCCGGAAAACGTTCCTGCGCTCAAGTACAGATACTATAACGCGGAAATGCACCGGGCGGCTTTTGTCCTGCCGGAGTTTTTACGGGAGTTACTCGAGCGGGGTTAGCGATGTTGCCTGAGATCGGCCGGGACAGCTTCTTTTTAGGGGCGGGCGCGGATTATGCCGGGGCGCGGGTGGTTCTGGTGGGCGCCGGGCTGGACGCTACGGTCTGCTTCCGGCCGGGTACGCGGGAAGGACCGCGGGCGGTGCGCCAATTTTCCCAGTGCTTGGAGGAGTACAGCCTGTACCTTGACCGGGACATCCGGGAGGTGCCTTTTTGCGACCTGGGCGACGTCAACCTGCCCCTGGGCGACGTCGGGGAGGCGTTACGGGAGATAGAGCGGGTGGCAACGGGAATCCTTTCCGACGGAAAGATTCCCGTTCTTGTCGGGGGCGAGCACCTGGTTACCTTTGCGGTGCTCAGGGCCGTTTTCCAGCGGTACCCGGACGTCGTGGTGCTACACTTCGACGCTCACGCCGACCTCCGGGACGAGTACC
The DNA here is from genome assembly GCA_030016455.1 of Thermoanaerobacteraceae bacterium. Taxonomy (GTDB): domain Bacteria; phylum Bacillota; class Desulfotomaculia; order Desulfotomaculales; family Ammonificaceae; genus Yes71-27. Next base: position 123 of record JASEJH010000159.1, on the reverse strand, counting down.
TGGGAGTGAAGCTTTCCCACGCCACGGTGATGCGGCGCGTGGTGGAACTGCTCGGGCCGGGGCGGGTCTTTCAGTTCGGGGTCCGCTCGGCGGACCGGGCCGAGATCGCGTTCGCCCGGGACC
>JASEJH010000158.1:1622-4610 GCA_030016455.1 Thermoanaerobacteraceae bacterium | reverse complement strand
GGCGCCAGTAATTATAGGGTGGGGGTGGCGGCGTTGGCCCTTTTTCAGATCGAAAATCTAACCTATTACTACCCTGGTGCTCGCCGCGCGGCGCTGGTTGATATCAACCTGACCATTGAAGAGGGAGAATTCTTACTCATTACCGGAGTTTCCGGTTCCGGCAAATCTTCGCTGGCGCGGGTGCTGGCGGGCTTGATCCCCGATTTTTACGGCGGGCGCTGGGCGGGCCGGGTTCTCTTTCGGGGGCAGGAGATTGCGCGGATGGACCGGCGGAAACTGGCGCGGGAAGTAGGGATTATCTTTCAGGATCCCGAGAAGCAGCTTATTATGACCAGCGTGGAGGCGGAGATCGCCTGCGGCATCGAGAACCTGGGCCTGGCGCGGGCCGAGATGCGGCGGCGGGTCGCGGAAGTGATGAGCTTCCTGGGGCTTACGGCGCTTCGGAGCGAGTTTACCGGGCACCTTTCGGGCGGCCAGAAGCAAAGAGTCGTTTTGGCCGCTATATTGGCGATGCACCCGCGGGTGCTCATTCTCGACGAGCCGACCTCCCAACTCGACCCCGTTGCAGCCGAGGAGTTTTTAAATCTCGTCAAGAGGCTGAATGAGGAGATGGGGCTGACCGTGGTGCTGGTCGAGCAGCGGCTGGAGCGGTGTTACCACTTGGCAGAGAGGGTATTGTTGCTGGAAAACGGCCGCGTCGTCGAAGACGGAAGGCCCGAAGAGGTAGCCTGCCGGCAAGCCAGGGGGGAATATGCTTTTGTGCCGCCGGTGGCCCGCTTTTTTGCTTCGCTCGGCTTCACCCCTCCGCCGGTAACCGTTAAAGAAGGGCGCCGTTTGCTCGGCGGTCTTATCCACCGGCCGGTTTCAAGATCTGCCAAGTTGTCTCCGGCGTCCTTTAACACCGGGCCGCCGGTTCTGACCTTGAAGGATCTCTGGTTTACCTACCCGAACGGGAAGGAAGCCCTCCAGGCTGTCAGCCTTAAAGTCCGGGCCGGGGAATTTGTTGCTCTTCTGGGGGAAAACGGGGCCGGCAAGTCTACCTTACTCAAGGTTATGGCCGGGTTGCTTGCGCCGGGGCGGGGCAAGGTTTTGTGGGAAGACAGCGAAATCGGAAGTAACGGGGAACGGGTGAAGAAATGTCGGGTGGGCTATTTGGCGCAAGACCCCAACGACTATCTCTTTCACGATACGGTAGCGGAAGAACTCCTTTTTACTTTAAAGAATTTCGCGCTCCCGGATAACGGCGTCATTGACGAGTTACTGGAGCGTCTTTACCTTGCTGCCTGCCGGGAGGTTTACCCGCGGGATCTGAGTAGCGGCGAGCGGCAGCGGGTTGCCCTGGCGGCGGTGCTTGTGACCCGGCCGCGACTCTTGCTGCTCGATGAACCGACGCGGGGGATGGATTACCGTCTTAAGGCCGAACTGGGAGCTTTTCTCGCCGAGCTTATCCGCAAGGGAAGGAGTGTAATTGTGGCCACCCACGACATCGAATTTGCGGCTGCTTATGCCTCGCGGGTCATTGTGCTCCATACCGGACGGCTGGTTGATGACGGGCCGAAAGAGAGGGTGCTCGCGGCGTCACCATTTTACGCCCCCCAACTGGCAAAGCTTTTTTATGGCTTTGCTGACCACATAATGAATTTGGAAGAGGCGTTGGCTGAGATGGGGCCCTTGTTGAACCCCGAAGGTGGTGCCCAGTGGTTAAAGCGGCTTTGAAAAAGGCAGCCTTCCCGCTCGGTTTGCTCCTTATCTTGTTGCTCCTGCTTGAGAGCTTGAAAGCTAACAATTTTATAGCCAAGCAGGGCTGGGGTCTGCTTTCGGCGGAGATAATGGTGGTGGTCCTGCTCTTTTTCTTTTGGAGTTACGAGCGGGGTACGGCTTCAAGCCGGGAGGCGGCGCTCGTCGCGGCACTCGGAGCTATAGGAGCTGTTGCCCGGGTTCCTTTTGCCGCTTTACCCAATCTCCAACCCACCACCTTCATTGTGCTTGCTTCCGGTTTTGTTTTTGGCCCGCGCGCCGGCTTTATGGTGGGGGCTACGGCGGCACTCACGGCTAATTTTTTCCTCGGGCAGGGTCCGTGGACCCCGTGGCAGATGTTCAGTTGGGGCTTGGCCGGTGCTTCCTCCGGTTTGCTCGGGAAGATTTTCCCGCGGGCGGGAGTGAGGGGTCTGGCACTTTTCGGCTTTTTCTGGGGATATTTCTACGGCTGGATAATGAACCTCTGGTTTTGGACGGCTTTTATTCACCCCTTGACTTGGCGTTCTTTTATCGCAACCTACGCGGCCAGCTTCTGGTTCGATACCTTTCACGCGGCGGGCAATGTGGCCTTTGCCTTTCTTTTCGGGGAGAGTTTCCTTAGGATATTGAAGCGGTTTTGCTGCAAACTTACCGTTTGGCCTCTGCTTTCCGGGGCAGGGAAAAAATCCCGGGGTGAATTTAAGTCCGCGTAGTAAGTTGTAATCTCTTCCGCATTACCCAGGAGCCGCTGCCGTGGCGGGATGAGTCCCGGCTGCCGGTGGAGCGGCGGGACCGGGCGGAGGGGGAGCAGAAACGGTTACTGGTTATGGGGAAATAGCTGTTCGCAGGCAATATCCGCCGTTTGGTCCGGAGAAACCGCCGTTTACTGTTTTGATGTTGACACCTTATGAGGTTGGGCTCTAAACTTTTACTAAGGGCAGGATAAACCCTGCTGGCGCTTTGGAAGGTGCTATTAATAAGAAGTTGGAAATATATAAGCCGGTAAGCGGACCTCAAGAAGAGGGGCTTTAGTACAGGGAATTTTAGAATTCCAAAGGTTAACGGGACCACGAAGGTTACCTGAAAACTCATCTTTCGTGGTCCCGTTTTATTTTCCTGAGGGCTTGGCACGTCAATAATTGCTTTTATCCCCGGTTTGGTGAGGTCTGCAAACATACTCTAAATATTAAACGTTATTGGGGGAGGGAACAGGATGAAAAAGATCGCGGCGGTGGTATGGCACAGCCACGC
>JASEJH010000158.1:0-1612 GCA_030016455.1 Thermoanaerobacteraceae bacterium | reverse complement strand
AACTGGCGGTAAAGGTTTACTCCGCCCGGTACCTCCAGGAGGGGAAAGAGGATTTTGCGGCGGCGCTGGCCGATCTGGAGGCGGCGAATCTCGTCTTCTTCTACCGCTCGGCGGGGGAGACGGTCTGGGCGGAGCTCGAGGCGGCGGTGAAAAATTTCCGCCAACCCGTAGTTTGCGTGGCGCACGACCCGGCACTCTGGGGTCTCTCCACGGTGCCGGCGGCGGTGGTGGCGCGGTGCTACGAGTATATCGTGCAGGGCGGGGTGGAGAACTTCGCCCGGATGCTGCGGTTCATCGCGGCGACGGTGTTAAGGGAGCCGCTGACCGTTGAAGAGCCGGTAGTTTTCCCCTGGGAAGGGCTGTACCACCCGGCGGCACCCGGCGTTTTTACGGCGGTTGAGGATTACCTCTCCTGGTACGGCAGGCCCGGCCCGTACGTAGGACTGCTCTTCGCCAGGAACCAGTGGGTGAACGGCACCTTAGCGGTGGAAGATGCGCTGATCCGGGCGCTGGAGGAACGGGGCCTCGGCGTTATTCCCGCTTTCTGTTACTCGCTCAAGGACGAAGGGTTGGGAACCAAAGGTTCCGGTGAAGTGGTAAAGGAGTTCTTCTTTGACGCGGCCGGAAAGCCGCGGATTGCGGCGCTGGTGAAGCTTTTGGCCTTTTTCCTGACGGCACGGGCGCGGACGGACGACTTCCTCCGGGAGAGTATTGCTGCTTCCGGGGTAGAACTGCTGAAAAGGCTCGGCGTGCCCGTTTTTCAACCGGTGGTTTCATTCTATAAGTCGGTTGACGAGTGGGCGGCGGACCTGCAGGGGCTTTCCCAGGATATCGCCTGGACGGTGGCGCTCCCCGAGTTCGAGGGGGTCATCGAGCCCGTTTTCCTGGGTGCGGCGCGGCGGGAGGGGGACTTGGAAATCCGGACGCCGGTGCCGGAGCGGGTCGAGCGCATTGCCGACCGGGTGGCGGCCTGGGTGCGGCTCAGGCAAAAAGCTCCGGCCGAGCGCCGGGTGGCCTTCATCCTCCACAACAACCCCTGCGCCTCGGTGGAGGCGACGGTGGGCGGGGGAGCGCACCTGGACACCCTCGAAAGTGTTGCCCGGATCCTGCAGCGGATGCGGGCGGAGGGCTACCGGGTGGAAGCGCCGGCGGACGGCAAAGAGCTGATCGAGACAATTATGGCGCGCAAGGCGATCTCGGAGTTCCGCTGGACCACCGCCGAGGAAATCGTTTCGAAGGGCGGGGCCTTGAAGCTGATGCCGGTTGAAGAGTCCCGCGCGTGGTTCGATATGCTTTCCGACCGGGTGAAAGCGCGGCTGACCGAAGCCTGGGGCAACCCGCCGGGCGAAGCGAAAAACGGGGTGCCGGCGGCGATGGTTTACGACGGGAAGATCATCATCACCGGGGTGCGGTACGGCAACGCCGTAGTCTGCGTGCAGCCCAAGCGGGGCTGCGCCGGGGCGCGCTGCGACGGGCGGGTCTGCAAGATCCTGCACGACCCTGATATCCCGCCGCCCCACCAGTACCTGGCTACTTACCGGTGGCTGGAGCGGGAGTTTGGCGCAGACGTAATTGTCCATGTGGGCACCCACGGGAACTTAGAGTTTTTGCC
>JASEJH010000157.1 GCA_030016455.1 Thermoanaerobacteraceae bacterium | reverse complement strand
CATAGAAGTACGTGAGGATTCGGACAGCGAGCCTGACGCAGTAATGCGCAGCTCATTGCCGCGCCCGGCGAAAGAAGTATTATTTTGCGGAGGAGGATGGTGTATGGAAAAAATTCTGGGCATTGACCTGGGAACGACGAACTCTTGTATGGCCATAATGGAAGGCGGCGAACCCACCGTCATTCCGAACGCCGAAGGCGGGCGGACGACGCCCTCGGTCGTCGCTTTTTCCAAGACCGGGGAACTCCTGGTGGGCCAGGTGGCGAAGCGTCAGGCGGTTGTTAACCCGGAGCGGACGATCATGTCCATCAAGCGCCATATGGGTTCGAATTACCGGGTAAAGATAGACGATAAGGAGTACACGCCTCAGCAGATCTCTGCCTTCATTCTCCAGAAATTGAAGGGGGACGCGGAGGCCTATCTCGGCGAGAAAATTACCAAGGCCGTAATTACCGTGCCGGCTTATTTCGACGACGCGCAGCGCCAGGCGACCAAGGATGCCGGGCGGATTGCGGGGCTGGAGGTTTTGCGGATCATTAACGAGCCCACCGCGGCGGCGCTCGCTTACGGCCTCGACAAGGAAGAGACGCAGACCATCCTGGTCTTCGACCTTGGCGGCGGGACGTTCGACGTGTCGATCCTCGAGATCGGTGACGGCGTCTTCGAGGTGAAGGCCACCAGCGGTAACAACCGGCTCGGTGGAGACGATTTCGACCAGCGGATCATCGACTACCTGGTCGCCGAGTTCAAAAAAGATACGGGAATTGATCTGTCTGCCGACCGGATGGCGATGCAACGGCTGAAGGAGGCGGCGGAAAAAGCAAAGATCGAGCTTTCCGGCGTCACCTCGACCAGCATTAACCTGCCGTTCATTACGGCGGACGCCTCGGGGCCAAAGCACCTGGACATGACGCTGACCCGGGCGAAGTTTGAGGAGCTTACGGCCGACCTGGTGGAAAAGACGATGGGTCCGACGCGCCAGGCGCTCCAGGACGCTGGGCTTAAACCGGAGGACATCAAGAAGATCCTCCTGGTCGGCGGTGCCACCCGGATGCCCTGCATCCAGGAAGCTGTGCGGCGCTTCTTCGGGAAGGAACCGCACAAGGGGATCAACCCCGACGAGTGCGTGGCCATCGGCGCGGCCATCCAGGCGGGCGTACTGGCCGGGGAAGTCCGGGATATCGTCCTGCTGGACGTGACGCCGCTTTCGCTGGGTATTGAGACCCTGGGCGGGGTCTTTACCAGGATCATCGAGCGCAACACCACGATCCCGACCCGGAAAAGCCAGATCTTTACGACGGCGGCTGACAACCAGACCTCTGTGGAAGTGCACGTCCTTCAGGGCGAACGGCCGATGGCTGCCGACAACAAGAGTCTCGGGCGCTTCCACCTGATGGGGATCCCGCCGGCGCCGCGGGGTGTGCCGCAGATCGAGGTTACCTTCGACATTGACGTCAACGGGATCGTGAACGTTTCGGCGAAGGACCTAGGTACCGGCAAGGCCCAGAGTATCACGATCACCGGTTCAACCAGGCTTTCGGAGGAAGAAGTACAGCGGATGATCAAGGACGCCGAGCGGCACGCGGAAGAGGACCGCAGGCGCAAGGAGGAAGCGGAGATCAGGAACCAGGCCGAGACCATGGTCTACCAGGCCGAGAAGACGCTGAAGGATTTCCGTGACCGGGCGGATAAGAGTCAGGTGGAACGGTTAGAGAACGCGGTCAGGGACCTGAAGGAAGCGCTGGAGGGCAAGGACATTGCTGTTATTAAACAGAAGCTGGAAGCTCTGACCGAGCCGCTGCATACACTGACGGCGGAGATGTACCGGCAGGCCGCAAGCAGTGCGCAGCAGGCTCCGGGAGAAGGGCAGACGGGTGACAAGACGGTGGACGCCGACTACGACGTCAAGTAAGGAGTAGGTTATGGCCAAACGCGATTATTACGAAGTGCTGGGAGTGTCGCGGGACGCTTCCCAGGAAGAAATAAAAAAGGCCTACCGGCGGTTGGCCCGGCAGTACCATCCGGACGCCAACCCGGACAAAAAAGAAGAGGCGGCGGAGAAGTTCCGGGAGATCACCGAGGCCTACGCCGTGCTGTCCGACCCGGAGAAGCGGACGCAGTATGACCGCTTCGGCCACGCCGGGCCGGAAGGACAGGGCTTCGGCTTTGACTTCACCAACTTCGATTTCCGGGACCTGGGCTTCGATTTTGGCTTCGGCGATCTCTTCGAGGCCTTCTTCGGCGGTGGTTTTGGGGGTCTCGGCAGCACCCAGCGCCGGCGGCGCCCGCAGCGGGGTGCCGACCTCGAAGCGGAAGTCGAGCTGTCGTTCCGGGAGGCGGCCTTCGGGGCAGAGAAGGAGGTGCGCGTCCCGCGCGTCGAACAATGCCAGAATTGCGGCGGCTCGGGTGCCGCTCCGGGAACCAGCCCCGAGCGGTGCAGGGTCTGTAACGGCTCCGGGCAGGTGAGCTTCTCCCGGTCCACGCCCTTCGGCCAGTTCATTCAGACCAGGACCTGTGAGCACTGCGGCGGAACGGGCCAGTTCATCCCGAGCCCCTGCCCCACTTGCCGTGGTACCGGCAACGTGCAGCGGGTCCGGAGGGTGACCGTGAAGATACCTCCGGGCGTGGACAGCGGATTCCGCCTGCGGCTGCGCGGCGAAGGCGAGGCCGGCATCCGCGGCGGCCCGCCGGGCGACCTTTACGTCCGCATCCGGGTGCATCCCGACCCGGTTTTCCAGCGGGACGGGGACAACGTCATCTGCGAGATCCCGGTTTCCTTCCCGCAGGCGGCGCTCGGGACGGAGATCGAGGTTCCCACCCTGGAGGGAACCACCCGGATCAGGGTTCCGGAGGGGACGCAGTCCGGCACGATTCTCCGGCTGCGGGGGAAGGGTATCCCGAATCCATACGGCCACGGACGGGGCGATCTGCACGTCCGGATCAAGGTGGTAACGCCGACAAAGCTTACCGAGCGGCAGAAAGAGCTCTTGCGTGAATTCGCCCGCCTTTCAGGCGAAGAGCTGCGGGAGAAGGGTTTTTTTGAGAAAGTGCGGGACGCCTTCATGTAGTGTTGAGGAATCCCGAGGAGGGTCGGGAGCCTTTGAAATGGTTTGAAATAGAAGTGACGGTCACAGCAGCGGACGCGGACGTTGCCGGCTTGCTGCTGTATGAGTTGACCGGGCGCGGGGTGGCGATTGAGTGTGGAAAAGTGGAAGAAAGCCACCCCGCTTCGTTTTCTACCGGAACGGTGCGGGTTAAGGGCTACCTCCCGGCCGCGGCCGCGGGAAAGCTGGAAAAGGTGCAGGCGGCGCTCGCCCAGCTGGCGGTGGAACCGCTTGCGGTGCGCGAACTCCCGGAGACCGACTGGCTGCAGCTCTGGCGGAGCCACTACACCACCTTCAGGGTAGGCGAGCGCCTGGTGATCCGGCCGCCGTGGGAAGATTATGAACCGGCCCCGGAGGACCTGGTCATCACCCTCGACCCGGGTATGGCTTTCGGGTGCGGGACGCACCCCACCACGCAGCTCTGCCTGGAACTCCTCGAACGGGCCGTGCAACCGGGGGTGGTGGTTTACGACGTGGGCACGGGCTCCGGCATCCTGGCGATCGCCGCCGCCCGCCTGGGCGCGGCGCGGGTGGTGGCGGTGGACGACGACGAAATCGCGGTCCGGGTGGCCCGGGAAAACGTGGCCCGCAACGGCGTGGAAGCGGTGGTCGGCGTTGTCCAGGGCGACCTGCTGCGGGGGCTGGCCGAGCCGGCGGACGTCATCGTCGCCAACATCGTCGCCGGCGTCATCATTGACTTCGCGCCCGCCGCCGCCCGTCACCTGCGCCCCGGCGGCTCCTTCATCGCCGGCGGCATCGCCGCCCCGCGGGAAGCAGAGGTTAAGGCGGCGCTGGAGAAGTTTTTCAAGATTCGCGAGACCGCCTGCCGGGAAGACTGGGTGGCGGTGTGGGCTGTTAATCTCTCGGGTTGTCTGGAGATAGCAATGGTTTATCGTAAAGAAAAAAGCCCGCCCCCGGCGGACTTTTAGGGGTTAACGAAGGTCGTTTTTCTTCTCCCAGTAACACTGCAGGAAATAGAGCAGGAGAAAAACCAGGAAGGCCGTGAGCAGGCCGACGGTTCCGCTAAGGAGAAATTCGCCGACGGATGCCGAACCGCTTTTTCTTGCGAAGAATGCGGCTGATAAGCCGGCTGCTAACCCAATAAAGATTCCCCTGGCGGCTCTTTTTTTAAAGACTTCAGAAAACAAGCCCTGACTGGCGCTTCTGATTGTAAAGTAGGTAGTACCAAGCACAAGAATTAAGGCGATGTCCCAGTATTGCCCCGGCCGTTGACCGAGATAAAGTTGTCGATAAAGAAGGTCTCCCATTAGCAAGAAGGACCAAAGTGCATAGACATGGGTGGCGATTTTATGGGTAACCTGTTGGGTTCGCTCGTCTTTAACGATCGTTTTCTTTTTCATCCTTCCCCTCCTCCACCCAGAAAAGTTGGTCCAGGGTTTTTCCGAGCGCGCGGGCGATGAGCAAACAGAGTTTCAAAGTGGGGTTGTACCTGCCGGCTTCGATCAGGCCGATAGTCTGCCTGGTGACGCCTACGGCTTCGGCTAATTGGGTTTGAGTCAGGTCTTTTTCGACCCGGGCCAGTTTGACTTTGTTTCCTATTTTAAAAAAATCTGGCTTCATCTCTTTTAAACCACGATTTAATGATATCAGTT
>JASEJH010000156.1:3616-4748 GCA_030016455.1 Thermoanaerobacteraceae bacterium | reverse complement strand
GGAGGAGCTGCCAGCCCAGGCAGCTCCTCCTGCCGGGTCAGGCGCGCCGGCAACAGAGCCTTTTTGCCGCTTTCGGATCCGCCCGGGCAGCCTTCACCGCTTCCGTGGCGGACTTGGCGCCGGTCTTAGGGAAAAAGCAGGCCGGGGAACTGGTCAAACTCCGGGAGATGCTTGACGTTGAAGGGGAAATCAAGAAACTGAAACAGGCCGGGGCGCACTTTGTGACCCTGGCGGACGAGGGTTATCCGGCGCTGCTGCGGAAGACGTTTGACCCGCCGGCTGCGCTTTTCTACTACGGTGAACTTCCCGCCGAAGAGCCGGCCGTGGCGGTGGTCGGGACCCGGCGCTGCTCCAGTTACGGGCAACTGGTGGCCGAGCGTCTCGGCAGAGAACTGGCTGAAGCAGGGGTGACCGTGGTGAGCGGGCTCGCCTGCGGGATCGACACCGCCGCCCACCGTGGTGCTCTGGCGGGTTACGGCCGGACGGTTGCGGTTTTGGGAACCGGGCTCGACATCTGCTATCCTGCTGCAAACCGGCGGTTGATGAAGGAGATCGCGGCAAAGGGAGCAGTGGTCAGTGAGTTTCCGCTGGGGATGTTTGCCGAACCCTGGCACTTTCCCGTACGTAACCGGATTATCGCCGGGCTTTCGCGGGCGGTGGTCGTGGTTGAGGCCAAAGAACGCAGCGGCGCGCTGATCACGGCCGACCTGGCGCTGGAACAGGGCCGGGAGGTGATGGCAGTACCCGGTAATATCACCAGCCCCTTCAGCCGGGGGCCGAATTCCCTTTTGAAGCAAGGCGCCCATCCGGTGACGGATGCGGCTGATGTGCTGGAAGCAATCGGCTTGGACGGCCTCGTTTCAAAAGAAGCGCGGGGAAAGCCGGCACTGGACCAATTAGAAGCTTCACTCCTTTCGCTATTAAGCGTCGAGCCGCTTTCTCAGGAAGTCCTGATCCAGCGTGCGGGAGCACCGGCCTCCAAAGTCCTGGCCGGTCTCGTCTTTTTAGAATTGAAAGGCCTTATCCGTTCGCTTCCCGGGGGACTTTACACGGTCGGCAAACCGGTTTCCGGGGGCTGAAACAATTTCCGGGATCCGGGATATAATGAGGTCGGTCCCGGTAACGAATCCGG
>JASEJH010000156.1:0-3606 GCA_030016455.1 Thermoanaerobacteraceae bacterium | reverse complement strand
GTGCAGTCTCATAGAAGGTCCGTTTTACGGTAAGATTTATTAAAAGGGTTTTCAGTGACGGGGTGACACGGATCAGAATGAAAACGCTTGTGGTCGTCGAGTCTCCGGCTAAGGCCAGGACACTGTCGAAGTTCTTGGGGAAGCGTTACGTGGTCAAGGCTTCAATGGGGCACGTCCGCGACCTGCCCAAGAGCGAACTCGGGGTGGATGTAACCGCCGGGTTTGCACCCAAGTATATCACCATCCGGGGGAAAGGCGAAGCGATCCGGGACCTGAAGACGGCGCTCGCCAAAAGCGACGCCGTCCTGCTGGCGTCCGACCCGGACCGGGAGGGTGAGGCCATCGCCTGGCATATCTGCCAGCTCTTGAAGATTCCGGCCGCTGCGCCCTGCCGGGTTGAATTCAACGAAATCACCAAGGCAGCGGTTACCGAGGCCCTGCGGAACCCCCGACCGATCGACCTCAACCGGGTCAATGCCCAGCAGGCCCGGCGGGTGCTTGACAGACTGGTTGGTTACAACCTGAGTCCCCTGCTGTGGCGGAAAATCAAGCGCGGGCTTTCTGCAGGCAGGGTCCAGTCAGTTGCCGTACGGCTAATCGTTGACCGCGAGCGGGAGATAGAGGCCTTTGTGCCGGAAGAGTACTGGACGCTCACCGCGCACCTGGGTAAGCCGGATGCGGACGCTTTTGAGGCCCGCCTCCTGAAGCAGGGGAACGAAAAGGTCAACCTGCGGTCGGAGGAGGACGTTAACAGGGTTGTACAGGCGCTGCAGGGCCGGCCTTTTATTGTTTCGCAAATCACCCGGCAGGAAAAACTGCGGAAACCGGCGCCGCCTTTCACCACCAGCACCCTGCAGCAGGAGGCACACCGGCGCCTGGGCTTCAGTACCCAGCGGACCATGCTGATTGCCCAGCAGCTCTACGAGGGGGTTGACCTGGGGAAGGAAGGCCCGGTGGGCTTGGTTACCTACATCCGGACGGACTCGGTCCGCGTCGCGGAACCGGCGTCCAGGGAGGCGGCCGAATACATCGCGGCGACGTTCGGCCGCGAGTACGTCGGCGGCAACCGGTTCGCCGCTCAGAAGAACAACCGCGTCCAGGACGCGCACGAAGCGATACGTCCCACCTCCGTTTCGCGGACGCCGGAGGCGGTTAAAAAATACCTGACGGAGGAGCAGTTCAAGCTGTACAGCCTGATCTGGCAACGCTATCTGGCGAGTCAGATGGCACCGGCGGTGCTCGACGTGACCCGCGTGGATATAACCGCCGCAGATTATCTTTTCCGGGCTACCGGGGTGGTGCTCAAGTTTGCCGGCTTCCTGCGGCTCACCGGAGAAAAGGTGGAGGAGGAGGACGCTACCGGTGAACTCCTGCCCGACCTCACGGAGGGGGAGGAGCTTTCACTGTTAGAGCTGGTCCCGAAGCAGCACTGGACCCAGCCCCCGCCGCGGTACACGGAGGCCACGCTGGTCCGGGCGTTGGAAGAGAACGGCATCGGAAGGCCGAGCACCTACGCGCCGACGATCGAGACGATCCTGAAGCGGGGCTACGTCACCCGCAAGAACAAGCAACTTTGCCCCACCGAGCTCGGGAAAACGGTGGTCGAGCTGCTGAAGACGTACTTTCCGGGTATAATTGACATCGAATTCACCGCGGCCATGGAAGACAAACTGGATGCCGTGGAGGAAGGAAAAGGCGACTGGGTCGAGGTGCTCCGGGAGTTTTACCTGCCGTTCAGGGAGGAGCTTTCCCGGGCGGACCTGGAGCTCAGGCGGATCAAAGTCGTGGAGGACGTTTCGGATGAGACGTGCGACAAATGCGGGCGGCAGATGGTAGTCAAGACCGGGCGTTTTGGTAAATTCCTGGCCTGTCCGGGTTTTCCCGAGTGCCGCAACACGCGGCCCCTGAACGTCGGCACCGGGGTTTCCTGTCCGCGGTGCGGGGCGGAACTGGTATTGCGGCGCAGCAAGAAAGGACGTTCCTTTTACGGCTGCAGCCGGTACCCGGAATGTGATTTCACGACCTGGGATAAACCGGTGAAGGAAAAATGTCCCGCGTGCGGCGAGATGATGGTGCAACGGAATTCGTACCGGCGGAACTTCCTGGTGTGCACGAGCAAGGAGTGCAACCACCGGGAGCCGGCCCGGGGCGAAAAGAGCGAATAAGATACAGTACAGGTACCGGATTTAGCATTTGCGATGTTCGAATAACCTGAAGATTCGGACGGGTTCCCGCTTGGAGAATTCTGGCTGCTGAGTTTTTGAATTCTAACCGTCAAAGGTGGCTGTATGTACACCTATCTGGACCGGTTCGTGGTTTTTCTCCAGACGGAAAAGAGGGCCTCACCCCGGACCGTAGAGGAGTACCAGAAGGATATCTTCCACGGGATCGAGTTCCTGTCCCGCCTGTTAGGTGTTTCCGACGAGGCGCTGGAACCCGGGCAGGTCACCCCGGCGGTCATGCGCCGGTACCTTTCCCACCTGGCCGGTGCGGGGCTTTCCCGGAACTCGCTGCTCAGGAGGCTCGCGGCCTGGAGGAGCTTCTTCAGGTTTCTGTGCCGCGAGGGCGTGCTCAAGAACAATCCGCTGCGGTACGTATCTTCGCCCAGGCGGGAAAAACGGCTTCCCCGGGTGCTGTACCCGGCAGAGGCCAAGCGCCTGGTGGAAACGGTTGCGGTTACCGACCCTTTGCGGCTGCGGGACAGGGCGATTTTAGAGGTGCTCTACGCGGCCGGAATCAGGATTTCCGAGCTGGTGCAGCTGGACGTCGGGGACGTGGACCTCGGCGGTGGGTACCTGCGGGTTCTGGGCAAGGGGAGAAAGGAGCGGGTTGTTCCCGCCGGCGCATATGCGGTGGAGGCCCTGAAAGCATACCTGCGGCACGGGCGGCCGCAGTTGCTCAAAAAACACCACGGGCGGTTCGAGGAGGCCCTTTTTTTGAATAAGGCGGGGGGGCGGCTCTCGCCGCGGGCGGTGCGGGACATCGTCAGGGCTTGGGCGCTCAAGGCCGGTATTTCGGGCCGGGTAACCCCCCACACTTTACGTCATTCCTTTGCCACCCACCTGCTGGACGGCGGTGCCGATCTGCGGGTGGTGCAGGACCTGCTGGGACACGCCCGGCTTTCCACCACCCAGATCTATACCCGTCTGAGCGTGGAAAAGCTGAAGCGGGTTTACAATAAAACCCACCCGCGGGCTTAGAACCCTGCGTGGTCCTGTCAGGAAAGAGCAGAATCCGTTTTTAGGAAGGAGTAGCCCATGCGAGCCTTTGGCCCGCACTAAGCGGAAGAATGAAAATGTGGCGAATAGACCCATAAGCTGGTTACTCAGATGCATTAGTGTAACATAAACGGAACGCCGTGAGAAGCGAGCAGAGCACGGAAGGCGCAGCCCAGCACTCAGATTGGTACCAAAAACTAGTTACGCGAAGCGTTTAAATGGTGTTTTAAAGGGAGTGGTGTCTTTGAAAGGTGCAACTGAGTGCTGGGCGAGCCTGACGAAGCTATGCGAAGCTTATCGCGGCGCCCAACGAAAGAACACCTATTTTCAAGGGAGTCGTTCACGACGATTAATCGTCGCCACCGGGAATGAAAATGTGTGTAGGACC
>JASEJH010000155.1 GCA_030016455.1 Thermoanaerobacteraceae bacterium | reverse complement strand
AAGAGTTGCGGAGGAAGCTGCAGCAATTATTTAAAGAGAAGGGGATCGAGGACCAGGAGGTTTTTACCGCCAGCCAGATCCTGGACGCCGTGTTGAACGAGTATTACCGGATATTCAGACGCCGGACAGAAGGGTGAAGAGAAAGAAGCCGCCCCCGGGCGGCTTTAGTCTATGTTATCTGTAAAAACCAAAGTTTCAAGGCTGAACCCGGCGCGGGATGCAGACCGGGTCCCCGATCTGCAGGCGTTCCGGATCGGGCAGGTGGGGGTTGGCGGCGATCAGTTCCGGCACGGAAACGCCAAAACGCCGGCCGATGCCGAACAGGGTGTCCCCGGCCCGCACCCGGTAAATGGTGCCGCCCGGGCAGGGGATGGGGCCGGTTACCCCGGGCGGCAGGCAGATTACCTGGCCCACCTGTAGGCGGTCGGGGTCCACCCCGGGGTTGGCGGCGATCAAAGCCTCCACAGTCGTACCGAACCGGCGCGCCAGGTTGAAGAAAGTATCTCCGGCGCGGACCGTATAAGTAGCACCCGGGCAGGGCGCCGGTGGAGCCGGTGCCGGGACGCAGATTTGCTGGCCCACCTGCAGGCGGTCGGGGTCCACCCCGGGGTTCGCGGCGATCAGAGCCTCTACGGTTGTGCCGAAACGCCGGGCCAGGCTGAAGAAGGTGTCTCCGGCCCGGATGCTGTAAACGAAACCGCCGGGACAGGGACCGGGAACGGGAGGTACCGGGATGCATATCGTCTGGCCGATCTGTAAATTGGTCGGGTCAACCCCCGGGTTGGCAGCCCCGATGGCTTCCACGGTGGTGTTAAAACGCCGGGCCAGGCTGAAATAAGAGTCTCCCGGCCGGATGGTGTAAAGCGTGCCCCCGGGGCAGGGAGGAACGTGGAACAGTTCTGGCGGGTTGGCCAATTTTACCCCCCCCTTTCATGGAAATATATTACAGCATACGCCGGAAGGGAATTTTTGTTCCTTAAAAAGGGGTGGGAGTTGGCCCAAAGGAAATCTTTCCGGCGTTACCTTGAATTCAAAATTAAGTAGCTTTTCGAATGTACTGACCAATATACTAATTCCAGAGAGAAATTTGGGAGATTATATATTTAAAGCCAGAAAATTTAAATCTGAGGGGGTGAAAACGGTGATGGAGTTCGAGGCTGCAATCGGCCAGCTGGAGACGGGCTTTCTGGTCTTCAGTATCACGCCGGACCAGATCGTCGTAAAGCGGGTTCGCTATATTGAAATGCGGTCCCACCACCCCCGGCGGAAGGTCGTCGAGCCCTTACTGACCAGGAGGATCGCCACCTACGAAGAAAAAGGCCGCATCTACGCCTTCCTGCACAAAATGGGAACGTACTTGAAAGACGCCGAGGAACGGTACGCGTGCAAATCTCAGGGAGTCAGCACCACGTCCTGGTGCTTTATCCTCTGGATTATCAAGGAGGTTTACTACAGCAGCGGGGAAGATGCCTACCCGCCCTGGTGGGAAGAAGCCTGTACGGCGATCAAGGAGGTTGCAGGCTTTCTTTTCCCTTGTTAAGAACCGCCCGTTGCCGGGGACAAGAATGAAGATGGCGAGAGGCTAACAAAGACTCCCGCCACCAAACACCTAAACAGCCACCACTTCTTTGACTTCGGGAATTACCTGCTTTAAGGTCCGTTCAATCCCCTGTTTCAAAGTCATCGTAGCCATCGGGCAGCCGCCACAGGCGCCTTTCAGGCGGACTTTCACCACACCGTCTTCGACGGCAACGAGTTCCACGTCACCGCCGTCCCGCTGCAGGTATGGCCGGATCTGGGCCAGGGCAGCCTCGATTTTTTCTTTCACCATTAACCCTCCTTAAAAAGTTACCGGTTGGTCCAGAAGGATTGTCTTTAGCCTTTGAGGAAAGGGAAAAGTTATTCCCCCATAATTTCTTCCTCTTCTTCTCCGTGTGCCAGCTCCTCGGCCTGTTCTTCGTCAAACTGCAAGAGCAGGGCCTGGAACTCACCGACGTGTGTTTTTTCCTCCCGGGCTACGTCCAGCAACACGGTCCGGATGTTTTCATCGGTGGCCATCGCCGCCATCTGCTCGTAGAGGTTAATGGCGTCAAGTTCAGCGATGATGGCGGCACAGGGTTGCAGGAAAAACTGGAGGCCGGCTTCACGGTATGCTTGAAATATCATCACCTCCCGGCGACCTTTTTGCGGTTTGTTTGGGAGACCCTTTGCGCCGCAGGTGCTGGTCCAGCACCTTGTTCGCGGCTTCGTCGGCCAAGCGGTTTTCCTCCCGCGGAACGTGAATCACCTCTATCTTCAGGTGCGGATTCTCCGCCAGCGTTTTTTTGACGCGAACGGCGATCCGTTTAAGCTCGGGATCGCGCGTCTTGAACTCTCCGTTGAACTGTTTAACGATCAGCTCGGAATCGGAACGGATAATCACCTCGGTTTCCTTCCGGTTCCTGGTCAGGAAGACCAGGGCTTTGACCGCGCCTTCCAGCGCCGCCCACTCGGCGACGTTGTTGGTGGTTACCCCAAGGAACTTACTCTTCGTGAGCAGGGTTTTACCTGATTTGTCCTGCAGCACCATGGCGGCCGCCGCCGGACCCGGGTTGCCCCGGCTGGCGCCGTCGACATTTACATAGTAGCGCGCCATCTTTCACCGTCCCGCCACTTTGCGTTCTAATTTGTAAACCCAGGCGATCACCTCCGCGACCACCTGGTAAAGCGCGGGCGGTATTTCCCGGCCGATGCCGAGCCCGGTGAGCGTGAAGGCCAGTTCCGGATTTCGGTAAACCGGCACGCCGTGCTCCCTGGCCAGGTTCTCGATCATTTCGGCCAGTCTCCCCCGGCCTGCCGCCACCAGCCGCGGGGCGGCGTCCTTTTCCGGGTCGTAAGACAGCGCTGCCGCCGCCTTTGGCTTTTCTTCCACGCTACCCCTCCTCAGACGACCGCGTCTACCGGGCGGTATCCCGGTGTCCCGCCGGTTTCCAAAAAGTCGAGCACCGTTTGCACCGGCTGGGTGGTCACCGTAGCCTGCCGGACCGGGTAACCCAGCTCCACCAGCTTTTGCTGCAGCGCCCCGAGTTCTTCCGCCGCCGGTTCGAGGAACCGTTCCTGGGCCACAACCACCTTCAGGATCAAACCGCCGGTGTTCTCACTGAGGTACACCCAGGTTTCGCCCAGCAGGGGCGTCACCGTTTGCACCACTACGCCGGCCGGAAGCTCGTCTTCGCGGGACGGGGTTTCTTTGGAAATGATGTATACCTCGCCGGAGAAGTCTTCGCCCCGGAAGGTCAAAAAGCTGATCGTTTCTTGGTCGGGCAGGAGCGGCTGGGCCCGGTTGAGGGTTTCCTGTCCCTGGGGGCTGGCTTCGTTCCGCCGCAGCAGATAGTCCAGTGCGAGGCGGATCTTTGCCGGGTCGTCTTCCAGGTTCAGGCTTTCCAGCCACACCCGGGCGGCCCAGAAGGCTTCCCGCTCCGCCTCGGGGATTTCCCGCCCTTCGTGAAGAAGCTTCAGAATCTTCTGCCGCTCGAGGGGCAGCCCCCGCTTGAGCATCTCCTGCAACAGCCGTACCGTTTCCTTATCCGGCGGGAGGTTGAGCAGGCGAGCCAGGTCCTCGGGGGTGAGTTCGCCGGTCGTTTCGGGACCCGCCCGCCTCAAGTACAGGGTTTCCGGCGTAACTTTCTCCACCACCGCCCAGAAGGCGGCGGGCGCGGAGGGCAGTTCGCCCCGGGCGTTGAAGGTTTGCCCGGCGACGCGGACCACCGCTTCGGGACCCGTTACCGCCAGCGCTTCCACCAGGATCATCTGGCCGGGCCGAAGGTACCAGGGCAACCGCCAGGTCAACCCCGGCTGGAGGATCACCCGGTCCACCCCGTAAATTCCCACCGGTGCCACCCTCTTTAAATACACAAAAAATTCGGCCGCGTTTTTTCCATTTTACCACAGCTCTTTTCGGGGAGCAAAAGCGGCAAAATAATGGACGAATGCGGCCTTTCCGTAGCGCGGCTGCGCCTGCCACGGCGCGGCGTTTACATAAATCGCGCGTCTGCCGTTACCCGGTTTCCTCCAGGAGGGCGGCGACGGCGTTCCCAAAGTGGCGGGCGCTCCGGGGCCCGTTAGCCGTGACGATTCTTCCGTCCACCACTACCTCCTCGCCGGAGTAAACCGCACCTTTGGCCCGGAGAAGCTCTTTGACGGACGGGTAGGCGGTGCACTTCTTCCCTTCAAGCAGACCGGCTTCGGCCAAAATAACCGGCGCAATGCAGATGGCGCCGACAACGCGGCCGGCGTCGCGGGCTTCGCGGGCCAGGCGGTGGGCCTCGGCGTCCTTAAAGTAAATCTTTGCCCCGTTTCCGCCCACGAAGATGACGGCAGCGAATTCCGCACCTTTCGCCTCGGACAGCGTCAGGTCCGGTTTTACCTCCAGTCCGCAGGTGCCGCGCGCGGTCTCGCGGCCGGTGGAGGCAACCGTCACCCTGTAGCCTTTGTCTTCCAGGATCTGCCGGGGCAGGTCGTACTCCTCATCCCGGAAGTCGGACGGGGCGACGACAAAAAGCACCTTCCCGCCTCCGCCGGTGGACGCGGCCGGGGCCTGGACCGGCCGGCCTCCGCTGCACCCCCCGGTGAAGATTTCGAAGGGGGACTTTCCGGAAGACCCGCTGCCGCAGCCTCCGGTAACAACAAGAAGAACGAGAAAAACGGCCCAGAGGTTAAGCCGGAGACGCATGACCCTTCACTCCCTCGCAAATAGTACTTCTTTCGCAGGG
>JASEJH010000154.1 GCA_030016455.1 Thermoanaerobacteraceae bacterium | reverse complement strand
CATTTTCATTCCCGGTAGCGCGACTTTACCGTCGTGAACGACTCCTCTGAATTCCAACCGCCGACTTCCTGCCGCCGACCTCTATTCTATCCGGCACGGCCGGCAGTTTGCGGGCGGGGTCAGGGGCTGGTCTTTGCGGGAACCGGTGCGGTAAACGGTGAGCCCTTTGAGCCCAAGGGTGTACGCCATCCGAAACACGTCCGCCACGTCCTCTACCGTGGCCGCCTGCGGCAGGTTGATGGTCTTGCTGACCGCGTTGTCAGTATGTTCCTGGAATGCGGCCTGCACCCGCAAGTGCCACTCCGGCGCTATCTCCAGGGCCGTTTTGAAAACCGCTTTTGCCTCCGGGGGTACACCGTCCACGTCCTGCAGGTTGCCGGCGAGATAGACGGCGTTCAAGATCGCCTCCCGCTGCGCTTCCGGGAAATAAGCCTTCAGGTAATCGAGGAAGACCCGGTCTACCACCAGCAGCTTCTTCCCGTCGAAAACCGTCCGGGTGTAACTCAGTGCAAAAACAGGTTCGATGCCCGGACTAACGCCGGCGATCCCGCTGATCGAGCCGGTCGGAGCGATCGTCGTCAGGGTAGCGTTCCGGAGCGGCAGCTCGGGATAGTAAACCGACTGCTCCCAGGCCGGGAAGGCCCCGCGCTCCGCTGCCAAGGCCCGGGAGGCCGCCCGCGCTTCCTCCCGGATAAAAGACATGATCTCCCCGGCAAGCTCCAGCGCCGCAGCAGAGTCGTAAGGTATACCAAGCCGGAAAAGCACATCCGCCCAGCCCATAATTCCTAGGCCCACCTTGCGCGTGCGCCTGGTGGCCGCCGCAATCTCCGGGATGGGAAAGCTGTTCACCTCGACCACGTCGTCCAAAAACCGAACGGCGTCGTGGACCACCCCGCGAAGCCTGTCCCACGCCACCCCTTTGCCGCTCAGCATCTGGGCCAGGTTAATGGAACCCAGGTTGCACGCCTCGTAGGGCAGCAGCGGTTGCTCACCGCAGGGATTTGTGGCTTCAATGTGCCCAAGCACCGGGGTCGGATTGTCCCGGTTCACCGCATCGAGAAAAAGCAGCCCCGGTTCACCGTTGGCATGGGCGTGGCGCGCAATGGTCTCGAAAACCCGCAGCGCCGGAATGGTGTTGTAGATCCGGCCGCCAAAAATTAGCGGGAGGTCTTCTCCTCGCTCCAGAAGCATAAAAAAGGCATCGGTCACCGCTACCGAGAGGTTGAAGTTTCTAAATGCCCCTTCTTCCTCCTTGCAGGTGATAAACTCCAGAATATCGGGGTGGTCCACCCGCAGGATGCCCATGTTCGCCCCACGCCGCACGCCGCCCTGTTTGATCTCCTCCGTGGCGGCGTTAAAGATCCGCATGAAGCTTACCGGTCCGGAGGCAACGCCGCCCGTCGAACGGACCGGGTCTCCCTTCGGCCGGAGGCGCGAAAAGTTGAAGCCGGTACCGCCGCCGCTCTTGTGGATGAGCGCGGTCTCCTTCAGGGTTTCAAAAATGGCCTCGATGCTGTCCTCAACCGGCAGCACAAAGCAGGCGGCAAGCTGTCCCAGTTCCCGGCCGGCGTTAATCAGCGTCGGGCTGTTCGGCAGAAAATCCAGTCCGGCCATCAGCTCGAAAAACCGTTCTTCCCAGACCCCGGTCGTCTTCGCGTCGGCGCCGAAACGGGCTTCCGCGGCCGCCACCGCCCGCGCCACCCGCCGGAACATCCCCTCCGGGGTCTCGATGACCTGTCCCTTTTCGTCACGCTGCAGGTAACGTCCTTCGAGAATGGTCCGCTGGTTGATGTCGAGCTTCAGCATCGCTTCGAGCCTCTAAAAAAGAGAGTTGTCATCGGTAACTATTCAGCCTGTCACATCACACTTACGGAACGCCAGGCTATCGCTGGGCAGAGCGCGGAAGCCACGAGGGACGAACCGGAGCCCAGCACTCAGATTGCTATGAAAGTGTAGTTTCGCAAAGCGGACAAATATATGTTTCCTCAAAAGTAGTATCTTATTAAGACGTAACTGAGTGCTGGGTGAGGATTCGGCCCGAGTGGCTGGTCATGGCGCTATGCGCAAGCTTTAGCCGCGCCCCGCGGGGCACCTGAACAGCTACTGTCATCGAAAGTTATCATATCCTAGTACCTCCCCGGGTACAAGACCCGGCACCAATTGCCCAAATAAAAAAGGCAGCCGGCCTGCCTTAAAACCAACCCCTTTAGCGACTGCAACCCCGAATCAGCGTACTCCGGATACTTATTTCCTGCGTCCGAGCCAATCCCCCGGTACGGGAGCCGCAAAAAACGATCCCTGGCCGGTCTCCGTACCCGAAAGGCCCTCTCCAAGGCGCACCAGCACGGATCCCTCGTCCCCTACCAGGGTCGCCACGGTAACCCCCTGCTTTTCTTCGAGCTGTCGAAGCGACTCCTCCCGGAGAAAACCGGGCACTACACCCAACCCCTGTGCTTCAAGCTCTCGCTGAAGCAGGTACCGCCCGGTAGAAAGATTGTTCCGCGCCGCCTCCCACCGCGTCCTCCAATCGGCCTGGACAGCGACGATTTCCAGTCCGCCACGCACCGCCGGAAAATCCCGGGCCACCAGACAGGCCAGCGTCTCGGTGTCCAGACGTTCTTCCTCCCCCCGCACGGTGACCGCTACCAGAACCACGTGGTCCCGTCCGTCGCGCAGGTAGCCTTCCGTAAAAGCGCGCTCCAGGAGTCCGCTGACCGCGGCCTCCAACGGCTTACCACGCACATCTTCCAGTGCCAGCAACCGCTTCCCACTCGCGTTGAATCCCCGTTGTTCGATAACCGCCAGCCGTGAATCAAGAGCCAGCTCCACGCTGGGCTCAACGTCCACCGCGACATAAGCGAACGCCGGTGGGAAGGCCAGCCGGTACACCCCGAAACCCACACATGCCAGCACCACGGCAGCCATCGCCATCCAGGAGGGGAACCGCCTTTTGACGATCGGCTGGACGGCCACCTCCTCACCTATTACCTCCGCCTCGCCGACCATCCCCTGCATGAACAGACCGTCGCGGGTAAGGACGATTCCGGTGCCGTCCTTTTTCTTCAGCAGGAACCCGCGCATCGCCATCCCACCTTAGCCTACCTTGTTGATATAAGAGTTGAGGTAAATGAACCGCTCAGGGTACCGGAAAATAATCGCCAACGCCAAAAGGTACTTCCGGTTCTTTTCCACCGCTCTCGGGCTCAGCCCGGTCTTTTTTGCCACATCGCGCACCGGGAGGCGTTTCTTTTCCGCCCCGGACTGTTCGAAAAGCTTCTTTTCCGCCGCCAGTGAGCGCGCCGCCTTAATAAGCGCCATCCGGCTGTCGCGGTGTTTCGGGGAAAGGGCCACCAACTCCTCCAGCGAAATCCCAAACTCGTTCAGGACCGCTTCGTACTCCTCGATCTCTTCCGCCCGGTCACTTACCACATTTTGCCAGAGGAATTCCTCCCACGCTGCCGCCGCTTCGTTTCGCAACAACTCCTCGGAAACGTCCGTTCCGGAACTGGCCTTCCGGTGCCGGTTCTCCTGCCGGAAATAGTTGGCCAACCGGCTCCTGATCACCAGCCGAGCAAAGGCCAGGAAAGGTACGCCCCGCTCCGGCTCGTACCGGTTGATCGCCTCGTTGAAAGCCATCAGACCCACGCTCAACTCATCGTCCTGACCCCAGGCGAGCGGCTTCCGGCAGTAAGAACCGACCACGCTGAAAATAAAGTTGCGGCAGGCTTCCAGGATCCGGTTGCGCGCTTCAGCGTCTCCCGCCTTGGCCCGGTCAAGCAGCTTTTGGAGGGCAGCGTCGTCCATGCAGCTGTACCCCTCATCCGGCCGCCCTCCACACCGGCTCCTATATTAATATACAAAAACGGACCCGGCATTGGAGGGTCGTTAGTTGGCGAAAAATTTCCTATATTAATACTTTGGCAGAAACCGGGTTGAACTTTAGGCTCTTTTACCCCTTTTTTCGGCGCAGAAAGAAGCCGAAATAAAATCCCAAACCGGCCATCGCCCCCGCCAGCAGCAGCGGCTGGATCCGCTCCGCAACCTTGCTCCAGTTCTGCCCGAAGAGCATTCCCAGCGAAAGGTAAAGCGCAGCCCAGGCAAAGGCAAAGGCGGCGGTCAGGGCAAAGAAAACCTCCACCCGTAGCCCTCCCACGCCGGCCAGGTACGGTGTCAGGTTGCTGATCCCCGGAATAAACCGGCCGAAGATCACAAAGCCCGGTGCCGAACGACTCAGGTAGAGGCGCGCCTTGTCGAGGCGCACGGGCGTAACCTTCAGCCAGCGTCCGCCCCGTTCAAAGACCTGCCCTCCTAATTTTGCTCCTAAGAAGTAGGCCACGAGCGAACCCGTAATAAAGCCGGATGCCGTCGCCAGAAGCGCAGCCGGGAAACTCATGTAACCCTTGGGAATCAAAAACCCGGCGAGAATCACCATGATCCCCCCGGGGAAAAAAGGCACTCCGAGCGCCTCGATAAAACTGCTGATGAGAATTCCGCCGATGCCCAATGCCGTAAGGTAATCCAGGATGAACTCCTTCACGCCAATCCCTCACTGCGCCGTCTTGTACCCAAATCAAAGCAGCCGCACTACGGCTGCGCTGCCGCCGAAAAGCAGTCCTTGCAGTGGCGGAAACCGGCCAGCACCGCTTCCTTTTCGTTCTTGAACAGGACCTGGTTTGAAGGAGCCGGCAGTCCGGCACAACCGGGGCGGTGATAAACCAGGCTGTACCGGTTTCCGATCACGGGGCGCGCATCAAACTCCCGC
>JASEJH010000153.1 GCA_030016455.1 Thermoanaerobacteraceae bacterium | reverse complement strand
CGTGTGTGGCGAACGCCGAAAAGCTGCACGGTAAAGAGCTTTCGTACAACAACATCCTGGACCTGAACGCCGCTTTCGAGCTGGTGCGGGAGTTTGAGCCGCCGACCGTGGTGATCGTAAAGCATAACAACCCGTGCGGCGTGGCCCAGGCAGCGGCGGTTGACGAGGCGTACCGGCGGGCTTTCGAGACCGACCCGGTTTCGGCCTTCGGCGGGATTGTAGCGGTCAACCGGCCGGTGGATAAGGCGGCGGCGGAAGAGATGGTGAAGATTTTCCTGGAGGCGGTCATCGCGCCGGACTTCACCCCGGACGCCCTGGAGGTTCTCCGGCAGAAAAAGGACCTGCGCCTGCTGAAAACCGGACCGCTGACCGGGCAGACCACCGACTGGATGGACGTGCGGAAGGTCAACGGCGGTTTGCTGATCCAGGAGGTGGACCGGAAGGTGGCCGACCGGGCCGCGCTCAAGGTGGTGACGAAGCGGGCGCCGACGGACGAAGAGGTCGAGGAGTTGCTCTTCAGCTTCGCGGTCGTCAAGCACGTGAAGTCGAACGCCATCGTTGTTTCGAAGAACAGGCAGGTTCTCGGGGTTGGTGCGGGCCAGATGAACCGGGTCGGTTCCGCAAGGATCGCGTTCGGGCAGGCGGGAGAGAAAGCGCGCGGCGCGGTGCTGGCTTCCGACGCCTTCTTCCCCTTCCCGGACACGGTGATCGAGGCGGCCGAGGCGGGCATCGCGGCGATTATCCAGCCGGGCGGCTCCCTGAAGGACGAGGAGTCCATCAAGGTTTGCGATGAGTACGGGATGGCGATGGTGTTTACGGGGATGCGGCATTTTAGGCACTAAAAGATTAAACATAAGGGTCAGAATTCAGAATTCGGAATCCAGAATTCAGAATGAAAGAAAAGGAAATTTAGCCTGCTTCTTTTTCCCCTCTATTTCTGGTTTCTATCTTCTGAATTCTGACTACTGGCTTCTGGATTCTGGCCCCAAAGCCGACTCTAAAGTTAGCGGACGCAGGCCGGGATGAGCGTAGCGTTTCCGGCATTCGATACGGTCTGGGAATTGCTTGACTTCTGAAATTCAAGGGGGAGCAGGGCTTGAAGGTTCTGGTGGTCGGCGGCGGGGGCCGGGAGCATGCCCTGGTCTGGAAGATTGCCCAGAGCCCCCGCGTGAAGAAGATTTTTTGCGCGCCGGGCAACGCCGGCATCGCGCAGCAGGCGGCGTGTGTCGGGATCAAGGCGGATGATCTGGACGGGCTGCTTGCCTTCGCCCGGGCCGAGGCGGTGGACCTTACCGTGGTGGGTCCGGAGGCGCCCCTGGCCGCCGGTATCGTGGACGCTTTCGAAGCGGCGGGGCTGAGGGTCTTCGGCCCGCGGCGGGAGGCGGCACGCCTGGAGGCCAGCAAGGTTTTCGCGAAGGAACTGATGCTGCGGTACGGGATACCGACGGCAAGGGCGGCGGTGTTCGACTCGCCGGAGACGGCGAAGGAATATGTACGGCGTTGCGGCGGGCCGTGTGTAGTTAAGGCGGACGGCCTGGCCGCCGGGAAAGGCGTGGTCGTCGCTGACAGCCCGGCGGAGGCCGAAGCGGCAATTGCGGAGATCATGGAAGCGAAGATTTTTGGCCCGGCGGGGGCGCGGGTGCTCGTTGAGGAGCGGCTTTCCGGCGAAGAGGCGAGCGTGCTCGCGCTGACCGACGGTGAAACGGTGCTGCCGCTTTTGCCGGCGCAGGACCACAAACCGGTCTTCGACGGGGACAGGGGGCCGAATACCGGCGGGATGGGGGCTTACGCCCCGGCGCCGGCGGTGACCCCCGACCTCCTGCGCCAAATTGAGTCCGAGATTCTCACTCGCGCCGTGCGGGGGCTCAAGGAGGAAGGGGTAACCTACAAAGGTGTGCTTTACGCGGGTTTGATGCTGACCGGGGAGGGGCCGCGGGTCCTGGAATTCAACGTGCGTTTCGGCGACCCGGAGGCCCAGCCGCTGCTCTATCTTTTAGCGAGTGACCTGGTCGAGACGATGGAAGCGGTCGTGGAGGAACGCCTTGCCGGCGTACGACTCGCCTGGCACCCGGGCGCGGCAGTCTGCGTGGTGCTGGCAGCGGCGGGTTACCCGGGCAGCTGCCGTAAGGGGGACGTGATCAGCGGCTTGGAGGAGTTGCCGCCGGAGGTGACGGTTTTCCACGCCGGGACGGCACTTGCCGACGGAAAGTTTGTGACCGCCGGCGGGCGGGTCCTGGGTGTAACCGCCCGGGGCGCGGACGTCCGGGCGGCCATCGAGCGGGCGTACGCGGCGGTAGGGCAAATAAGCTTTGCGGGGATGCACTACCGCCGGGACATCGGGCAGAAGGCGCTAAAAAAAGAAGTCAGGAGTCAGGAGTCAGAAGGCAGAAGATAAGGAGAGATTGGCGGAGCGGGTTCCTGTTGAAGTTCTGACATTTGCTCTCTAGTATCTGACATCCGTTTGCGCTATGCTCGTTTTTCCCCCGCGCTTTTGGAAGACCCACGTAGTCGTTGCAAAGGAGAAAAATTAATGCTGCGGATTTTGGCGTATGACGACCCGGAGGTAGAGCGGCTTCTCGACCGGGAGTTTTCCTTTCCCGAAGAGGCGGTGCAGGCGGTAAATGACATCATTGCCCGGGTGCGCCTGGAGGGAGACGCTGCCTTGTGCGCGCTCACCGCGCGATTTGACCGGGTTCAATTAACTCCGGACGAACTGGCGGTGCGCGGGGAGGAGATTGAAGCGGCTTACGGAGCCGTGCCCCCGGACTTCACGGCTGCCATCCGGCTGGCGCGCGACCGCATCGCCGCTTTTCACCGCCGGAACCTTCCCCGAACCTGGCGGGAGGAAAGGCCCGACGGTTCGATTCTAGGACAGGTCGTGCGTCCCGTGGCGCGCGTTGGTGTGTACGTGCCCGGAGGGCGGGCGCGGTACCCTTCCTCGGTGCTGATGAATGTGGTGCCGGCGCGGGCGGCGGGCGTGGAAGAGATAGTGATGCTCACCCCTCCCGGCCCCGGGGGCGGGATTGACCCGCACGTGCTGGTGGCGGCGCACGAAGCGGGAGTGGACAGGGTTTTCCGGGTGGGCGGCGCCCAGGCGGTGGCCGCCCTGGCCTACGGGACGGAACGGATTCCCCGCGTGGACAAGATCGTGGGACCGGGCAACATCTACGTCACGCTGGCGAAAAGGGCGGTCTTCGGCGCCGTGGGGATCGACATCCTGGCCGGCCCGAGCGAGGTCGTGGTGGTTGCCGACGAATCCGCCGCGCCCCGGTACGTGGCGGCGGACCTGCTGGCCCAGGCGGAGCACGACCCTCAGGCCCGGGTCCTGCTGGTAACCACCAGCCGGGCGCTGGCCTTGCAGGTAAACGAGGCCCTGGAGGAGGGATTCAGGGCTTTGGGAGAGCCGGAGGTGGTCCGGGAGGCGTTGCGGGAAGCGGCGGCGGTGATCACGCCCGACCTGGAAACGGCGGTGGCGTATGCCGGTCGTTTTGCACCGGAGCACCTCGAGTTGCTGGTTGCGGAACCCTTCACGTGGCTCGCCAAGGTGAAGAACGCCGGGGCGGTTTTTTTAGGGCCTTATTCCCCGGTGCCGATGGGCGACTATATCGCGGGGCCGAACCACGTTCTGCCCACCGGCGGGACGGCGCGCTTTTTCTCCCCGCTGGGGGTGGAGGACTTCGTGGTCCGGACCAATTTCGTCTCCCTTTCCCCGGCAGCATTCAGGGAACTTGCGGCGCCGGCGGCCCTGCTGGCTGCTGTCGAAGGCCTGCCGGCGCATAAGATGGCCGTAACGGTGCGGGAGGATTTAAAAGATGGCTAAGGACATACTTGACCTGGTGCGCCCCGACCTGCGCGACCTGGTACCCTATGCCGTCCTGCACTACCCGGGGTACATCAAGCTGGACGCCAACGAAAACCCTTACGACTTCGCGCCGGAGGTCCGGGAGGAGATCTTTCGGCGGGTGGGCGGACAGACCTTCACCCGTTATCCCGACCCGCTGGCCACGGATTTGCGGCGGGCCCTGGCGGGGTACACGGGCCTCGCGCCGGAAAACATCCTGGCCGGCAACGGCTCGGACGAGCTCATCCTTACCCTCCTTCTGACCTTCGGCACGGGAGGGAAGGTGGTCATCACCCCGCCCACTTTTTCGATGTACGGGATCCACGCCCGGATCGCCGGGGCGGTGCCGGTGGAGGTGCCGCGGCTGTCCAATTTTGACCTGGACCTTCCGGCGCTGGTCCGGGAGGCCCGGGCGCCGGACACGAGGATGATCGTGATCTGTTCGCCGAACAACCCCACCGGAAACAGGGTGAGCCGCGCAGACGTAGAAAAGCTGCTGGCGGAGACGGCGGGACTCGTGGTCCTGGACGAGGCCTACGTTGAGTTTGCGGGGGAAAGCTGCTGCGAACTGGTACGGCGCTACCCGCGGCTAGTGGTGCTGCGCACCTTTTCCAAGGCCTTCGGACTGGCCGGATTGCGGGTGGGGTACCTGCTGGCGGACCCGGCGGTGATCGAGGCCCTGCTAAAGGTGAAGCAGCCCTTCAACCTGAACGCCTTTTCGCAACTGGCTGCGCTCACCGTGCTCGAAAACCTGCCGGTTTTTCAGGGGCGGGTAGCGCAGATCGTGGCCGACCGGGAGGAACTCTACCGGTGTCTCCAGAATCTTTCCGGGGTGGAGGTTTTCCCGTCCCGGGCAAACTTCTTGCTCTTCCGCACGCCTCTTCCCGCGCAGGCGGTGTGGGACGGGTTGCTGCGCCACCG
>JASEJH010000152.1 GCA_030016455.1 Thermoanaerobacteraceae bacterium | reverse complement strand
TGCGGTGGTGCACCTTAAGAAAGTTCTGGTGACTTCCTTCGCGGCCTTCGGCGTCAACATAGTCCCGGATGCTGGTGCCGCGGTGTGCTACTCCTTCTGCGAGTACTTCCTTGACTGCGTGGTAAAGGCGCTTTACTTCGGACGCGGTCAGTTCCGCTCCGCGGCGGGCGGGGTGAAGTCCCGCCCGGAAAAGGATCTCGTCGGCGTAAATGTTGCCGATGCCGGCGACCACTTCCTGGTCGAGCAACAGCGGTTTCAGGCGGCGCCGGGAGTTTCGGAGCAGCCCTGCGAGATAGGCCTCGCTGAACGCGGCGGAAAAGGGCTCCGGACCGAGCTTCGCGAGTTCCGGCAGCCGGCTGGCTTCCGCTGCCGGCAGCAGCCACACCCGGCCGAACTGGCGGAGGTCGGTCAGGCGCAGCCGCCCCCGGTCGAGGTGCAGCACCAGGTGGGTGTGGCGGGGCAGCGGTGCCGCTTCTTCTTCGTACACCAGTTGTCCACTCATCCGGAGGTGGATGACCAGGGTGTGCCCGTCATCCAGCTCCAGGAGCAGGTATTTCCCGCGGCGCGAAACGCCGGTAATCTTCCGCCCGCGGACCCTGCCGGGAAAAGCGGCGGGGGCGGGTTCCTTGACCACCTTTTCAAGGTGGACCTCGGCGTCGCAGATCGTGCGGCCGGGAATCGCTGCGGCCAGTTGCCTGCTGATGGTTTCCACTTCGGGGAGCTCCGGCAAGGGATTACACCTCGATTTTTTCTACGTCGTGCCAGTTGGGCCCCGCTTTCAGGGAAACCGTTACGGGTACGTCAAAATTCAACGCCTTTTCCATTTTTTCTTTGATCAGAGGGCCAACCACCGGGAGTTCTTCCCGCGGCGCTTCGAAGAGAAGCTCGTCGTGGACCTGAAGGACCATCAGGGTTTTATACCCGCCTTTTGTAAGCTCGCGGTGGATGTCTACCATTGCTTTTTTGATCAGGTCGGCGGCGCTTCCCTGGATGACCGTGTTTACCGCGAGGCGTTCACCCAACTGCCGCTGGACGCGGTTGGGACTCAGGATTTCCGGAATGTAGCGGCGGCGGTTTAGGATCGTGGTG
Source organism: Thermoanaerobacteraceae bacterium (assembly GCA_030016455.1). Classification (GTDB taxonomy): domain Bacteria; phylum Bacillota; class Desulfotomaculia; order Desulfotomaculales; family Ammonificaceae; genus Yes71-27. The sequence goes on along the minus strand of JASEJH010000152.1, from coordinate 3,700 downwards.
ACGAAACCTTTCTCCCGTGCTTCCCGGACGGTTTTTTCGATGAACCGTTTGACCCCGGTATAGCGGGCGAAGTAATTTTCGATGTAGCGGTGGGCCTCGCGGGGTTCGATCTTCAGTTCCTGCGCCAGGCCGTAATCGCTCATCCCGTAGACGATGCCGAAGTTTACTACTTTGGCGCGCGAACGCAGCTCCGGTGTTATCGCTTCGGGCGGCAGACCGAACACCTCGGCTGCGGTTCGGGTGTGGATATCTTCGCCGGCGGTGAAGGCATGAACCAGCACCGGGTCTCCGGAAAGGTGGGCGAGGATCCGGAGTTCGATCTGGGAGTAGTCGGCGCTCAGGATAACGTTTTCCGGCGCTCCGGCAACGAAAGCACGGCGGATCCTGCGGCCCAGGGGATCGCGGATCGGGATGTTCTGAAGGTTCGGCTCGGCCGAAGCGAGGCGCCCCGTGGCGGTCACCGCCTGGTAGAAGGTGGTGTGCAGGCGCCCGGTGGCCGGATTCATAAGCGATAACAGTGCGTCGGCATAGGTGGTTTTGAACTTTACTAATTGGCGGTAAAGCAAGACTTTGGCCACCAGCGCGTGGTCGCTCAGCTGTTCCAAGACGGAGGCGTCCGTGGAGTAGCCGGACTTGGTTTTTTTCAAAGGCTTGAGCCCCATTTTTTCGAAGAGAATCCTGCCGAGCTGCCGGGGGGAGTTGATGTTAAATTCTTCGCCGGCAAGCCGGAAGATTTCCCGGGCCACGGTTTCAATCTGCGCCCCGAGTTCCGCCGAAAAAGCCGCCAGTTCCTCCCGGTCCACCGCGATCCCGGCGCTTTCCATCGCCTGCAGCACCGCAGCCAGGGGCAACTCCACTTCCCGGAGGAGGCATTCCTGTTCCTGGAGCCGCAGTTTGGCTTCGAGAACCGGGGTGAGCAGGAAAACGGCCAGGGCCTGCTCGGCCGGGCTGGTTTGCTCTTCGGGCAGGAAGATGCCCCGGTGCTCAAAAAGCACATCGCCGATGGTGTTGGTAGCACCCGGGTTTAGCAGGTAGGCCGCCAGCATCGTATCAAACCAGAATTTCTCCGGTCCGAGCCCGTGCGGGATCGAAAGGTGCAGGGTCCGCTTGACGTCGTGGACCGAAAGCCGGGGTTCCGCAAGGGAAGCGATCCCCTGCAGCAAAGCGGTCGCGTTTTCAGGGCCCTCGGCCAAAAAGACGGTCTGCACTTCGGCGCAAACGGCGCAGGCCGTGGGACCCTGGTCGGCTGCGGCGAGGGATAGGGCCACGGTGCCGGCGCGGCCCAGATCGGCGACGACTCTGTCCACCGCTTCCGGCGGGACGGCAATCCTTTTGGCCGGCGGCAGCGTGGTTTCCTGCGTTTTCGGCGCGGCGGGATGCGGCGCGAGCCCGTTCAGCTTCTTGATGAGCGAGCGGAACTCTAATTTCTGGAAAACCTTGTGTACGGCGGCCAGGTCCGGCCCGGGCCAGGAAAGGTTCGCGACATCCAGGGAAAGGGGCACCGTCCGTTCGATATTGGCCAGGTGCTTGGAGCGAAGGGCCTGCTCGCGGTAGGCGAGGAGCTTCTGGCGAATGCTGGCCGGTAGTTCCGCAGCGTGGTCCAGTAGCTCTTCCAAACTGGGATGCTTCTGCAGGAGTGCAGCAGCAGTTTTCGGGCCGATGCCGGGAATGCCGGAAATGTTATCGGAGGCGTCGCCGGCCATGCTCTTCAGGTCCGGCAGCTGGCGGGGGGCGACGCCGAAGCGTTCGCGGACCGCTTTTTCGTCGCAGGGGACGATTTCGCTGATCCCCTTGCGGGTTACCAGGACAGAAGTTTTCGGGGAGACCAGCTGCAGCGTGTCCAGGTCACCGGTTACCACCAGGCAGGAAAAGCCCGCCGCTTCGGCCTGGGCGGCGAGGGTTCCGATGATGTCGTCAGCTTCGAAGCCCTCCATTTCGATCACCGGGATTCGCAAGGCTTCCAGGACCGCTTTAACGAGCGGAAACTGCGGCCGCAGGTCCTCGGGGGTTTCCGGCCGGTGGGCTTTGTAGGACGCCTCGATATCGTGGCGGAAGGTCATCTTGCCCTTGTCGAAGGCGGCCACCACGACGTCTGGCTGCGTTTCTTTCAGCAGCTTCAGCAGCATGCTGGTGAAGCCGTAAACCGCGTTGGTAGGAATGCCATCCCTGGTACTGAGCACCGGGATGGCATGGAAGGCCCGGTGTACCAGGCTGTTTCCGTCTATCAGGAGCATTTTCCGCAAACTTTCCACCGCCAGTGGACGACCGATTTACGGGGGTAGTATTTCACCGGAAACCTTAAAATACCTTCCTCCCAAGCGATATTTCTGTAGACCCTTTCGTACTGCGCCACCTGGAGATGGCCGGCGGGTTTTTTCCCGGGGCGGAAAAGTTAACATGTCAGGGTGCAGGAAAAATAAATCGGACGGGGAATATTAATTAAGCGTTTCCAAATGGAGCGCAGCCGGGTAAATATAAATAGGCGGGTAATTATAAGAGGCAAGGACCATAACACGGGGCACCGGGGGCCTAAAATGGCGGGTGCCGGTGCCGAGTTGCAAGGGGGTTTTTGAAACCATCGCTACGTCTCTTTTTGAACCGTGTTCGTGCGGTAGCGGCCTCAACTTTGGCGACTGTTGCGCCAAGAAGGTCGTGACGCTGGAACAGTTGCGCTGGCGGACCACGGCGCGCGAGCTCAAACGGAAGCTGGGCTTCTTTGCCCAGCAGCCGGTGTTTACCGAAGCAGCGATCTGGGCCCAGCACCTTTATTTGAGCGGCATTGCCGGGAGTCTTTTTACCCTCGACAGTAACTTTGTCGGCGAGCGGTGTTTCGAATGGTTCATTTTTGATTTCCCGGTCACCGGGAAGGAGACGATTATCGAGCTTTTCCGCAAGACTGCGGCCTCCGAGTTGAACGACCAGGAAACCGCGCTTTTAAAGCGGTGGAGCAAGGCTCCGAACGCCTTTTACGAAGTAAAAGCGGTGGGCAAGCAGGCGGTCCTGGTGGAAGATATTTTGACTGCGGACCGCTTCTGCGTGCGGGGTTTTGAAAACGTCAAAGAGGTGGTTTCCGGCGGGATTCTGTACCTCCGGCTCCTCTGGGTGGGCGAGGAGTTTGAGTTTTCCACTACGGGCCTTTTGCTGCCGCAGGAGGCCAAAGAAACGATTCTGTCGTGGCTCAAGGAGGATTACGCCGTTTTCAAACGGCTGGTCGGGCGGAAAAGGGCCAGCTGGCCCTCGTATCTCCGCCGGCGGGCGCACCGGATCGCGGCGTGGGTCGCCTGCTTGGGGTCGAGCTCCCGGGACGGCTGCATCGAGTGCGAAAACGTTTGGGGCGAACGCCTGGACCACCTGCTTTTTCTCCTGGAGGAAAAGATCCTCGAGGAGCTTGTGCGCGACTGCATCAGGCGGGAGCGGTGGAAAGAGCTCTTTGGGGAAATCATCCGGGAGGCGGAGGAAGGAAAATCGGGCAAGGGAAAGGAAAAGAAAAGCGGAAGCGCGGAAGGCTTTGCCTGGCCTCGTCCCGAGTATGCCGAAGTGGCGCGGCTGGTAGTCAAGGATCTGAAAAAGCGCGGGCGGGTGAAGGAGGTGAACAAAGCCCTCCGGTTGTGGTATAAGTTCTGTGTCGCCCGGGGGCCGGTGATCAGGAAGGTTGCGGCCTGGGCGGCGGCAGTGGTGTACACGGTGGCGCGGATAGAAG
>JASEJH010000151.1 GCA_030016455.1 Thermoanaerobacteraceae bacterium | reverse complement strand
GTAACAAAGTTGATAAAGGCTTTAACCGGCCGGGGAAGGATCCGGTTTCGGGGGTAGATGAGGTAAAGCGTTCGTTTCAGGGGTAATCCCTGGAGACGGCGGAGGACCAGTTGGCCGTTTTTGGCCCTGCTTTCCGCCGCCCGGCGGGAGGTAAAAGAAATGCCCAGTCCCGCTTCTACCGCTGCCAGTACCGCCTCTGTGCTGCCAAGTTCGGCGACAATCCGGAGGCTTTCGGGTTTGATTCCTGCGCTCCGCAGGCTTTTTTCAACCACGTGGCGGGTGCCCGAGTCGCTTTCGCGCCAGACGAACTCCTGGTCGCTGAGTGCCGCGATGCTGACGGCCTTGCGCCGGGCAAGGGGGTGCTGGGCGGGCAGGACGAGCACCAGCTCGTCTTCCACAAAGGGGACGGCTTCGAGTTCCGCCCCGGATTTCAAGGCGCCTACGGCGCCGAGTGAAAGCCCTCCTGCCGTGACCAGCCGGATGATTTTGCCGGTATCCGCGATTTCCAGGTTGGTGTTGACCTCGGGATAGTGCTCCCGGAAACGGTGGATGATCTGGGGCAGTACGTAGTGCCCCGGAATAGTACTGGCGCCGATGTAAAGTGTTCCCTTTACCGTGTTCAGGAAAGACTCCATTTCCTGCGCGGCTTCGCTTACCGCTGCCAGCACCTTTTTCGCGACCGGGAGCAGTGCCGCACCGGCTTCTGTAAGGACCACCGAACGGCGTGAGCGGTCAACCAGCTTCACGCCGTAAGACCCTTCCAGCCCGGCGACGTGTTTGGAAACTGCCGGCTGGGTGAGGTTGAGCTCCCGGGCCGTCCGCGAAAAAGATCGGGTTTCCGCTAATTTGGTAAAGGTTTTAAACCAGTTCAGATTCATAGATTTTCACCATCTTGTCAACAATAATAACTTGTATCCGGCAATTAAACAAGTGGTAATAGGTTGCGGGATGTTACAGGTGTATTTGGGAATTTGCGGTGACAGTTCGGGAAATAATACAATTATTTTTTCGGTAATTAAAAAGGAATCCCGGGAGTTTTGGCGAAAATTTAGTATCTAGTTCTCAAAGAAGCATAAGGGGTGGAAAAGAAATGGAAATCACCGACGTAAAAATCCGCAAAATTCTCAACGAAGGGAAGATGAAGGCGATTGTTTCGGTAACCTTCGACGGCGCGTTCGTCGTGCACGATATCAAGGTGGTGGAGGGGAAAGCGGGGCTTTTCGTGGCCATGCCCAGCCGGCGGGTACCGAACGGCGACTTCCGGGACGTAGCGCACCCCATAACGCCGGACGCCAGAAAACAGCTTGAGGAAGCGGTTTTGGGCGCTTACAACAATGCGCTGGCGTAAGAGCGTGTCTGAAGGAGTGTTTTTCTTATTTTTGCTCACCTGCTCGCTTAACGCGGGAAACTTTCTTAATTTTCAATCTGATGGAGGGGAAACCGCTTTTTTGTTGAATACCACCATTTAGAACGCTAATTTAAAAGGGTTGAGGAGACGGTTAAGGCGTGGCTTTAGCAGCAGTGATTCTGGCAGCCGGCAAGGGAACACGAATGAATTCCCGTCTTCCCAAGGTATTGCACCCGGTAGCAGGCCGGCCGATGTTGCGCTTTGTGCTGGAGACCGTGGCCGAAGCGGGAACGGACAGGATGATCGTGGTGACGGGTTATGGTGCTCCGATGGTAGCCGCGGCGGTGGCCGGGTGGGCGGAGGTGGTGATTCAGGAGGAGCAACTGGGAACAGCACACGCGCTCTTGCAGGCGGAAGAGGTTTTGAGGGGTTTTGCCGGCGACATTCTGGTGGTGCCAGGCGACACCCCTCTTTTTCGTGCCGAAACGCTGCGGGCCTTCTATGCGTTCCATCGAAAGGAAGGGGCGGTGGCTACGGTGCTCACGGCTCGGTTTGCCGACCCGGCGGGGTACGGGCGGGTGGTGCGTGACGAAGCGGGCAAGGTCTTGCGGATCGTCGAGCACCGTGATGCCACGGAGGAAGAACTTGCGGTCAACGAGGTCAACACTGGATTTTACTGTTTTGACCCCGGGATCTTTTCCGTACTCAAGCGGATTTCTCCGGCTAACGTCCAGAAGGAGTATTATCTCACCGACGCCGTCCGGTTGCTGCGGGAGGACGGCCTCCCGGTTGCGGCCTGGGAGGCGCCGGACCCCGAAGAGTTTTTAGGGGTCAACGACCGGCGCCAGCTGGCGGCGGCGGAGCGGATAATCCGCCAGCGGGTCGCCGCGGCCTTGATGGACGGCGGGGTGACAATCCTGGATCCGGCAGTCACCTACGTCGACCCCGGTGTGGTGGTGGGCCCGGATACCGTCATTTACCCTTTTACCTTCCTGGAGGGGGAAACAGAGGTCGGGGCGGACGCGCGGATCGGCCCCTGGGCCAGGATAACGGATTCCCGGTTGGGTGACGGCGTCACCGTGCAGAACGCGGTGATAACCGGCGCGGTGATCGGGGAAGGGGCTGTTGTTGGGCCTTTTGCTTACATCCGCCCAGGGACGGTTATCGGTCCCCGGGTCAAGATCGGGGACTTTGTCGAGGTTAAGAAGTCGGTGATCGGTGAAGGCAGCAAGGTGCCGCACCTGAGTTATATCGGTGACGCGGAAATCGGCCGCAACGTAAACGTGGGCGCGGGAACAATCACCTGCAACTACGACGGGCGGCAGAAATGGCCCACCATCATCGAAGACGAGGCTTTCATCGGGTCGAACACCAACCTGGTGGCTCCGGTGCGGGTGGGTAAGGGAGCCTATGTCGGGGCCGGTTCCACCATTACCAAGGACGTGCCGCCGGAGGCGTTGGGAGTTGCCCGGGGCCGTCAGGTGAACGTTCCGGGCTGGGCGAAGAAGAAAGTACGGGAGTGAGGTAAGGCGACATGCTTTCCCGGTATAAGAATATGCGGATCTTTACCGGCAACGCCAACCCGAAGTTAGCGGAGGAAATATGCCAGTACCTGGATGTTCCTCTGGGGGATTCGGCTGTGGGTCGCTTTTCCGACGGGGAGATCTGGGTCCGGATCAACGAAAACGTCCGGGGAACGGACGTTTTTGTTATCCAACCCACCTGCTGGCCGATAAACGAGAATCTGATGGAACTGCTGATTATGATCGATGCCCTGAGACGTGCCTCGGCGCGGCGGATTACCGCGGTAATTCCTTATTACGGATACGCGCGCCAGGACCGGAAAACGAGGGGGCGGGAGCCGATCACCGCGAAGTTAGTGGCCAACCTGATTACCGCGGCGGGAGCGCGCAGGGTTTTGACGATCGACCTCCACGCGGGGCAGGTTCAGGGCTTTTTTGATATCCCCGTGGACCACCTGCCTGCCGGGCCCTTGCTGGCCCAGCACCTGCTCTCCCGGGGTTTGGAGGATATCGTGGTGGTTTCACCCGACGTGGGCGGGGTGGTCCGGGCACGGCAACTGGCCAAGCGGCTGGGGGCCCCGCTGGCGGTTATCGACAAGCGGCGCCCGGAGCCCAACGAGGCCGAAATAATGGAGATCATTGGCCCCGTCAAAGGCAAAACGGCGGTGATGGTTGACGATATCATTGACACCGCCGGAACGATCACCAAGGGGGCGGAGGCGCTTTGCGAGGCGGGTACCCGGGAGGTCTATGTGCTTTGCACGCACCCGGTTTTCTCCGGGTCGGCCGTGGAGCGTCTGGCCACTCCCGCCATCAAAGAGATTTTCGTGACCAACACCATCCCGGTACCTCCGGAAAAGATGCTGGACAAAATCAGGATTATTTCCGTGGCGCCGCTTTTAGGAGAGGTGATCATCAGGATTCACGAGGACCTGTCGGTGTCGAAATTGTTTGATTGAGCTTCGGTCGTCAGACCGGTTTTCGTTTCGGACGGCGGTTGACCCGGTTGGTCGGTGCTTCTGCCCGGGCGCCGGAGGCCTTTTATTTTACTGCCAAGGGTTTTGCCCCACGTCTGGCTCTTGCTTTTTACCTCTTCCCAGGCCTGGCCGGCCTGTTCCTTGAGCCCCCCGTCAACCGGCGTAAGGTTGTCAATTGCGGCATCGTGTACGACAACTATTTCCTTCCCGATGGTTCGGATGAAGGCGCTGTCAAGCAGGCGCACCCCCTGGAGGAAGGCGGGTTTGACGGTGGCGATCTCGACGGCGCTGATCGCGCCGTTGGTGGTGTCAATCAGGTACTCGGTTACGTCGCCCAGAACGGTACCGTTTTCGGCGACCACCTTCGCCCCGACCAGGGAGACTTTTTCCTGGTACAGACGCAGGATTTCAGGCAGGCTGGTCCCTTTTGCCGCATACTGCCCCTGTTGCAGGGTTACGGCGTTGGCGCCGATGCTATGGACCTGGGCGAAGGGCACAAACCGCTGTTCTTCGCGAAGGAAGCCGCCTTTTTCAATCATCAGCGCCGCCACCGCTTTTGCCGGAGGGTTGATTACCAGACCGGTCACGCGGCCGATGCGGATTCCCTCTTCCAGACTCACCACGGGCATCCCGATCAGTTCTTTGCTCCTGCGCATCTTTATCCTCCCCCTGGCAGATGATCCAGGCATTCTGGCTTCTGGCGTCGGTGCGGCTTGTTCGTTCCCGGCGTTCCACGCAGCGGTCTGCATTGCGATTAAGCAGAAAGGGTTCATTTCGCCGGGTTAAACTGGCACCGGATAGACAAATCTCCTCCGAAAATGACCAATTATTGCCAACACCGGCGGCTGTATCAGCCTGTTTCGCTCCCGCTCACACGTTCGCCACGCGGACCAAACTTTACGCTCCTCCTCGCGCTCCGGCGGGCACCGGGCAAACCCAGCACTCAGAGGCTGAGTGCTGGGCCGTG
>JASEJH010000150.1 GCA_030016455.1 Thermoanaerobacteraceae bacterium | reverse complement strand
AACACCTCCGCGGCCATCTCGGGGGTGATGGGGTTTTGCGTGAGCGATGCAAACGCCACGACGCGTATAAAGGCTCCTTCCAGTTCGCGGATGTTTGACTGGATGCAGTCGGCTATATAATGGAGAGTTTCGTTGGGCACCTCGACGTTGTCGAGTTGAGCCTTCTTGCGGAGGATGGCCACCCGGGTTTCTAGATCCGGGGGGTGGATGTCGGTGATGAGGCCCCATTCGAAGCGGGAGCGCAGACGCTCCTCCAGGGTGGGGATTTCTTTCGGTGGCCGGTCGCTGGAGATAACAATCTGGCGCGATGCTTCGTAAAGGGTGTTGAAGGTGTGAAAAAACTCCTCCTGGGTCCGCTCTTTCCCCGCCAGGAACTGGATGTCGTCAATCAACAGGACGTCAACGTTGCGGTATTTTTCACGGAACTTGAGCGTCTCGTTGAGCTTGAGCGCGTCAATCAGCTCATTGGTGAATTTCTCCGTAGTGATGTAGGTCACTCGCAAATTGCCGTTGCGGGATAGAATGTGCTGGCCGATGGCATGCAGCAAGTGCGTCTTCCCGAGGCCGACGCCGCCATAGATAAACAGCGGATTGTAGGCGCGGGACGGGGCTTCAGCCACGGCGAGAGCGGCGGCGTGCGCGAAGCGGTTTGAATTCCCGATGACGAAAGTATCAAAGGTATAGCGCGGGTTAAGCGGCGGGGCGCCGGCCAATGCTTCAGACCGTGCCTGGGAAGAGCTATAGAACGGCTCTTCGTTTTCCAGGATAAATCGGACCGCCAGCTCGGTACCGAGGGCCTGAGTAAAGGCCTGTTTGAGTAGTGGGGCGTACCGCTGCGTAAGCCAGTCCCGTGAAAAGTTATCCGAAACGGCAATATAAATGGTATTATCGCTGCAGGCGACCGGGCGCAGGGGCCGGAGCCACTTTTCGAAGGAGTGTTTAGCTACGACGTTCTCCAGCTTGGCCATGATTTCGTTCCAAAGCTGGCGGATCTCAGAGCCCGTCACGGTCTTCCTCCTTCGAGAAGTTTTGTTAAGTAAATTTTAAAAATTTTCACTGATTGACAAAACCATCCACAGCCTTGTTCACAGTCTGTGGAAAAAAGGAAGTGGCATCTCGGGACCGTCAACTTTAATCGTAGCAGATACGGATGCTTTTAGCAACCAGTCTTTTTGCCCGGACAGTTTGGGACCGGGGTTTCTTGCTTGACCGGCAAACAAGGCTTAAGATATAATTTTTTGTGTCCGCAACTGCGGCGGTTTAATTGGAGGAGGGGATCGGGCTTGAAGAGGACTTATCAGCCGAAGGTCAGGCGACGGAAGCGGTTGCACGGCTTTCTCAAGCGGATGCGCACCCGCGCCGGGCGGGAGGTAATTCGGCGGCGCAGGCTGAAGGGCAGGAAGAGGCTGACTGCCTAAAGTTGATGTTACCCAGGTGCGGTGCTGCAGGCTCGGGCGGCGCCGGTTCGAGGAGGTGTTCCGGCGGGGGCGTGGGGCGGCGGCGGGAGGCGTAGTTGTCCTGGCCCTGCCGAACCAACTGCCCGTCTACCGAGTCGGCTTCGCGGTCAGCAGGCAGGTCGGCAGCGCGGTCCGGCGGAACAGAGTACGCCGGGTGCTGCGCGAGGTGAGCCGGCACCACCCGGAGTGGTTTCAGCCCGGCTATGATTACGTCTTGCTGGGCAGAAAAGCGGTCGGCGAAGAGGGTTATGGAGCGGTTGCGCGGGCCGTAAGGCAGGCGCTGGGCCGGCTGAGACGGGACAGGGAAAAATGAAGCGGGCGGTTTTACTACTCATAAAAGTTTACCGGGGGGCAATCTCTCCCTACCTTTTGCCCCGGTGCCGGTTTTATCCAAGCTGTTCCCAGTATTCCCTCGAGGCGGTTACACGTTACGGGGTTTTCAAAGGCGGTATCCTTGCCGTACGGCGGATTCTGCGCTGTCACCCTTTTCATCCCGGCGGGTATGACCCGGTCCCCTGATCTTTTTAAGGAGGTAGAAAAAGGAATTGAGAGAATTGTTCGGCTCGCTCGTAGAGGGAATGACCTTCTTACTGACCTGGCTTTACAGCGGTACCGCTGCGGTGGGAGTGCCGAGTTACGGCTTGGCGATCATCCTGCTCACGGTGATCGTGCGGGTCTTGCTCTACCCGCTGAGTTACAAGCAGATGCACTCGATGCTGGCATTGCAGCGCTTGCAGCCGAAGATGAGGGAACTGCAAGAGAAGTACCGGAAGGATCCCCAAAAGCTGCAGCAGAAGATGATGGAGCTGTACCAGGAGCACGGCGTGAATCCGCTGGGGGGATGCCTTCCCATGTTGATTCAGCTGCCGATTCTGATCGCGCTTTACTCGGCACTGCTGCACTTTCCGTACGCGGTTGCAGAGCACGCGCGTTTTCTGTGGGTCCCCAGCCTGAGCGGAAAGGATCCTTACTTCCTCCTCCCCATCCTGGCGGGAGCGACGACCTACTGGCAGATGCGGGTCACCCCGCAGGCGAGCGGGCAGGAACAGATGCAGCGGATGATGACGCTTGCCATGCCGGTGCTGTTCCTGTGGATCAGTTCGACCCTGCCGGCCGGGCTGGCGCTTTACTGGGTCACGTTCAATGTGTTGAGTGTGGGACAGCAATATCTGATCAACAGGCGTCTTTTGGCGGGAAAGGAGGCCGCACAAACCGATGAAGGAAGTAATAAAGAGCGGAAAAACGGTAGCGGAGGCGGTGCAGGCCGCACTGCAGGAACTGCACGCCAGTTGGGACGAAGTGGCCGTGGAAGTGCTCAGCGAGCCGACGAAGGGGTTGTTCGGGCTCGTCGGGGGAAAACCGGCCGTCGTCAAGGTAACACGTAAAGAGACGGTTGGAACCCGGGCGCGGGTCCTGGTGGAGAATGTTCTCGGTGCGATGGGGCTGACGGGCGAGGTGTCTGTATTTGAAAACGAAGAGGGCGTGCAGTTGGAGATCCGGGGCGAGAAAATGGGGGTCCTCATCGGCAGAAGAGGGGAAACGTTAAACGCACTGCAGTACCTGGTCGGGCTGGCGGTGAACCGGAGCGAGTCCGAGAAGCGGCGGGTACAGCTTGACGTGGAGGGATATCGTAAAAAGCGGGAAGAAACCTTGCGAGAACTGGCGCTGAAGCTGGCAGAAAAGGCAAAACGGCGTGGGCGCAACGTGGTGCTGGAGCCGATGAGTTCGCAGGAACGCCGGGTGATTCACATGGCGCTCAAGGGCCGGAACGACATTTACACGTTCAGCGAGGGGGAAGAGCCTTTCCGGAAGATTGTGATCTCCCCCCGAAGGTAGCGGGTGATGCGGTGCGCGAAGATACCATCGCTGCTATCGGGACGCCTCTCGGTGAGGGAGGGATCGGGATTGTCCGGGTGAGCGGCCCGGACGCGATCAGGATCGCAAAGAAAGTGTTTTTGCCCAGGAAGAGGCAGGATTGGGCAGAAGGACCGGGATATCGCCTGTTTTACGGGTATGCGGTTGACCCGGAAAACGGGGCGGTTATTGATGAGGTCCTTCTTTCTTTTATGCGTGCGCCTTATAGCTATACCACGGAGGACGTGGTGGAAGTGAACTGTCACGGGGGCTTCCTGGCCGTACGGAAAGTGCTGGAGGCGCTGCTCCGCGCGGGTGCCCGGTTGGCGGAGCCGGGAGAGTTCACGCAGCGCGCGTTTCTGGGCGGGCGGATCGACCTTTGCCAGGCGGAGGCCGTCCTGGACGTGATCCGCGCCGTAACCGAGGAAGGCTTGCGGGTGGCTCAAGGACAGCTTCAGGGGCACCTGAGCAGGGAGATCCGTACGCTGCGGGAGGAAGCGGTTGCGCTTCTTGCCGCCGTGGAAGCGGGGATCGATTTTCCGGACGACGTTCCGGGACCGGCCCGGGAAGAGGTCATCCAGGACCTACGGGCGCTGAGGGAAAGGGGCGAGGCACTGCTGGCAAACGCCACCGCGGGCGCCGTGTACCGGGATGGCGTGGTCACTGTCCTTGCGGGAAAGGCGAACGTAGGGAAATCTTCCCTGTTGAACGCCCTGGCGGGCAGGGAGCGGGCCATCGTGACGGCGCTGCCGGGGACGACGCGGGACATCGTGGAGGATATTGTCAACGTCAACGGGGTGCCGTTGCGGGTACTGGATACCGCGGGCATCCGGGAGGCGGTGGAAGAGGTTGAACGGATTGGCGTCGCCCGGGCCCGGGAGGCACTGGCAACGGCCCAACTGGTGATCGTGGTGCTGGATGCGGAAACCGGGATCACGGGAGAGGACGAGGCGGTTTTTCGGGCGTCGGCAGAGCGGGAGCGGATCGTGGTGGTAAACAAGGTGGACCGGGTAGCCGAACCGCTGCCGCCAGAAGTGATCAGGCCGCTGGCCGCAGAAGCGCCGGTGGTTTATCTTTCGGCGCTGACCGGGGCCGGACTGGACCGGCTGCGGGAGGCCATCAGCGAGAAGGTTTTCGGCGGGCGGGTTTTGCGCCCGGACGAGGTATTGGTCAGCCGGGTCCGGCACCGCGAAGCCCTCGAGCGCTTCGTCGGCCGGATAAAGACGGCGGAGGAGGGTCTCTCAGGCGGTCTGCCGGAGGATGTGGCCAGCCTTGACCTGCGGGCGGCGGTCGCCGCCCTGGGTGAGATTACCGGGGAAACGGTAACGGAAGACGTGGTGGAGGGGATCTTCCGGGATTTCTGCGTGGGCAAGTGAGGTGTTGTGGTGTATTCGGCAGGGGAATATGATGTAATCGTAATCGGCGCCGGGCATGCCGGGTGCGAGGCGGCGCTTGCCGCGGCCAGGTGGATGGGGAAGGGCGACAAGCACGCCGCCGACCAGGCAGCGGTCGAGGCCATGCGCGCAGCGTTCGACCGCAT
>JASEJH010000014.1 GCA_030016455.1 Thermoanaerobacteraceae bacterium | reverse complement strand
CCCGGGACCACACCCGTCTTTTCCTTTACGAGGTGCACCGGCCGCTTGCCGCGGTATATCCGGAAATTACCGGGAAAAAAGTTTACATAACGCTGGACGTGGATGTGGTGGAGCCTGCTTATGCTCCGGGGGTTGGAACACCGGAACCGGGCGGGATCGACCCGGACGAGCTCCTGAAGGCGGTTTACGCGCTCAGGGGGCTTGATGTGGTGGGATTCGACGTGGTGGAAATCAACCCGTTGTGCGACCCCGGCGGGCTGGCCCCCCTCCTGGCGGCGAAAGTGCTGCGGGAGATGGTGCTCATTCTGACCGGGGAAGGGTATTGATAAAGGTTTGAGTCCAAAAAGGAGGGGGGTGAAACTTTTTGCGTGAAGGTAAGATCCAGATCATTCCTTTGGGCGGACTGGGTGAAATCGGGAAGAACTCGCTCGCGGTGCGTTACGGAGACGGAATCGTGGTGATCGACTGCGGGCTGATGTTTCCCGAGGAAGAAATGCTCGGTATCGACGTGGTGATTCCGGATGTCAGTTACCTGGTCGAACACAAGAACCTGATCCGGGCGATCGTTTTGACCCACGGCCATGAGGACCATATCGGCGCTCTCCCTTACGTGCTTCCCCACTTCCAGAACGTTCCGGTCTACGGGACACGGCTGACGCTCGGCCTGCTGGAAGGAAAACTCGCCGAGCACCTACCCGATCATGATGTTGACCTGCGGGTGGTGCGCCCGCGGGACGTGGTCGAAGTGGGCCACTTTAAAATTGAATTCATCCGGGTTTCGCACAGCATCCCGGACGCGGTGGCGGTGGCGCTGCACACCCCGATTGGGGTGGTTTTGCATACGGGGGACTTCAAGGTTGACCACACCCCGGTTGACGGGGAAATGATCGATTTCCACCGTCTGGCGCAGTTAGGGGAGGCGGGAGTGCTCGTCCTCCTTTCGGACAGTACGAATGTTGAGCGGCCGGGTTACACGATGTCGGAGCGGGTGGTCGGCGAGGGCTTCGACGAGACTTTCCGGCGTGCGCGCGGCCGGGTCCTGATCGCCACCTTCGCCTCGAACATCCACCGGATTCAACAGGCGGTGCTGGTCGCCCAGCGCTACGGCCGGAAGGTGGCGGTCGCGGGCCGCAGTATGGTGAACGTGGTGGACGTTGCCCATAGGCTGGGGTACCTCCACATCCCGCCGGGCACCCTGGTGGAGCTTGAAGAGGCCAACCAGCTGCCGCGGCACGAAGTGGTCATCCTTACGACGGGGAGCCAGGGTGAGCCGATGTCGGCGCTCACCAGGATGGCGATGGCCGACCACAAGTTAGTAGATATCGTTCCCGGCGACACGATCATCATTTCGGCGGTCCCCATCCCGGGGAACGAGAAGTTAGTGGCGCGGGTGATCGACCAGCTTTTCAAGCGCGGCGCGGAGGTGTTATACGAAACCGTCGGCGGGCTGCACGTTTCCGGGCACCCGAGCCAGGAGGAACTGAAACTGATGCTCAACCTGACCCGGCCCAAGTTTTTCATCCCGGTTCACGGGGAATACCGGATGTTGATGCGCCACGCGGAACTGGCCCGGGAACTGGGCGTCAGTCCTGAAAACGTTTTCGTAGCGGAAAACGGGCAGATTGTGGAGTTTACCCGGAAGAGCGGCCGCTTCGCCGGCCGGGTTACCGCCGGCCGGGTGCTGGTGGACGGCCTGGGGGTCGGCGACGTGGGCAACATCGTGCTCCGTGACCGGAAACAGCTCGCCCAGGACGGAATACTGATTGTAGTGCTGGCGATAAACCAAGAGTCGGGACAGGTGGTGGCCGGGCCGGACATCGTCTCCCGCGGTTTTGTTTACGTCCGCGGGGCGGAGCAGCTGCTCGAAGAGGCCAAGGAAAAAGTGCACAGCGCGCTGGAAAAGTGCGCCGGGCGGGGAACAACCGAGTGGGCCAGTATCAAGTCGCAGGTGCGGGACGTGCTGGGCCGGTTCCTTTACGACCGGACGCGGCGCCGGCCGATGATCCTGCCGATTATCATGGAGGTGTAGTCTTGAATCCGGGCGGCAAGAAAACGGTGAAGCCGGAATCCGGGCGGCGCTCAAAGCCCGGTCTGAAAACGCGCCTGAAGGTGAAAGGCGGGTTTTTTCTCGCCGCCGTTGTTCTGGGCGCGGTTGATTTCCTGTTCTGGTGGCTGCCCCGGTTGATCCCGTACCGCCGGCGGCGGCGCCCGGCGGGCAGGATGCTGTTTAAGGTGCGGGAGTAGTTATTGGCCGGGTTTTTTAGGAGCGCAATAAGAAACGAACACCCCGGGGGTTCCGGGGTGTTGCCTTTGTATTCAGTTTTATTCAGGCCTGATTTCGACCTGGTCTTCCCGGGCGCCCTTTGCTTTGGGGACAACTATTTGCAGGACCCCGTCTTTGAAGGACGCCTTGGCCTTCTCGCGCTCTACCGGCACCGGCAGCGGGATGGTGCGGGAAAAGCTGCCGTATACCCGTTCGCTCCGGTAGAAGTTCTTCTCTTTCACTTCCTCTTCCCGCTTGGTTTCCCCCTGGATGGTAACCTCCTCGTTGGAAACCAGTATCCGGACGTTTTTCTTGTTTACCCCAGGGAGATCCGCCTTAACGATTACCTCATCGTCCTTTTCGTAGACGTCCACCGCCGGTATCCAGGCCCCGAACTGCTCCCGGTCAAAGAGCTTCGGGAGCTTGCTGAATGCCTTCTCCATCGCGTCGCGCACCTCGCGTAATTCGCGCCACGGGTCCCATGGTAACATGTACGGCATCTTACCACCTCCCCGGTTAAGCAGGTTTTTTTCGCCTATATTATACCTGGTTTCACAAGGAAAGGCAACAGCTCGTGGCCCACGCTAATTTTAGAGGAGGCCGGCCTCCTCAAGCCGTTTTTGGGCAAAAGCCCGGGCGGCCTGTTGTTCCTCTTCGCTCAGCGGCCGGAGCTTCATCAGTTTGGGCCCCAGGCGGGCGAGGAAAATCCCGCTGCCTTTGGCCTCGACGACAAGATAAAGGTGGTTTTCCGGGGCCACCTCGAAGGCGTAGTCGCCCCGCGGCATGCGGTGGACCGGGATGGTTTCGCGGTTGGCGGCGAAGTGGGCGGTGGCTTCCTTTATTGTTACCGCAGCTTTCATGCCGACATAAACCTCCTTTAGACTTGGGTTTAGTGATTCGACCGGATTTAAATCTGAATACCGAACTGAAAGGTTCCTTTTAAATTTTAGCCGGAAGCTTTTTTCCTGTCACGAGGGAAAAAGTCCTGGGCAACGAACAGATAGTTCAGGGGCCCTGCCGGACATACCGGAGTGCGGCGAAGGAAGTTGGGGCTAAACCGCGTGTCGCCGGGAGCCGAAAAAAAAAAAGAGTAGAAGTAGAGGGTTTGGGGGTGAGCCGGTGCGGGTCGGTTGGCAGCCTGAAGCTGGGGGAGCGGGCGCGAAGACGGGGGTGTCGCCGAAAACCGGTGGGTTTGAGGCGGCACTGGCGGCGGCCCGGGAGGGCGGCGCTGCTGCATTGGAACCGGTGTTGAAGGCGGCCGCGGCGCGTTTCGGGCTGCGCCTGGAACTCCTCCGGGCGGTGGCCCAGGCCGAGTCCGGTTTTAACCCCCGGGCGGTGTCACGGGCGGGCGCCCAGGGAGTCATGCAATTGATGCCGGCGACGGCGCAGGCGCTGGGCGTACGCGACCCGTTCGACCCGGTCCAGAACATCTTCGGCGGTGCGGCCTACCTGCGCTCCCTGCTGGAACGGTTCGGCGGCAACGAGGCCCTTGCGCTGGCGGCTTACAACGCCGGTCCGGGAACGGTGGCGCGGTACGGCGGGATCCCCCCTTACCCCGAAACCCGTGCCTACGTCCGCAAAGTCCTGGACCTAAGCGGGGGCGCGGCTAAAGCGGCGGAACTGCAGCCGGACCCGCCCGGAGTGGAAGGGGTCTCGCCCGGAGGCGAGACCGCTGCGGCATCAACCGCTGCCGGGGGGACCGAGGGTCCGGAAGAGATACTCCGGACGGCGGCGGTTATGTGGCGGTACGCCCTGGCGGAGTACCTCCTCCACGCCGTGAGCGATGAAGATTCCGGCGCGAAAGACCGCTAACCCCTTATCCAGAGTTTTTCCCTTGAATTTAAAATCAAATCGTGATTTTGGGGCCAGGAGGCAGCAGCCCTCAGAACATTCGGGCGGGCTGCCGGCGTGGCCCGCTGCCGGTTACCTGCGCCGCGCCGGCACGGCGACGGGGCCTGTCCGGAAGCGCCCCTTTATCCGGTTAATCCCTGAAATGGTAATCTAAGGCTATGAGAAAACAGCGCGCCAAACTTTCCGGGCGGCCGGGAGAAGGCCGGGTCAAAACGCACCACGGCGAAAAACGGGCTTAAAGGGCCGATTTGTAAACCAGACTAAATACTGGCGGCATGGTAACATACAACAAACGGTTGTACAGGCTTCGTGAAGGAAGGGGAGTGGGCGCTTGAAATTTACCGCCGTCAAGCGGGCGCAGGGATTGCTCATTTTCATCCTCGCCGCTGTTTTCTTTTTTGCCGGACCCGGGCCGGTCCGGGCCGACACGGTGCCGGCGGAGAGGGTTTCCGAGGAGCCGGTTGCCGCAGGAGTTACCCTGAAGGAATACCGTCTGGAGACTGCGGGCGGGCCGGTGCGGGTCCACGTCCTGGTCGTGAGCCTGCGCCATCCTTACGTACGGCTGGAAACCTTGATCGGTGCAGACAACGAGAGCTTCGGCAGCACCCTCACCGTCCGGGAAATGGCCCAGCGGGCCGGGGCAGTGGCCGCAATCAACGGCGATTTCTTTCACCTGTCGGAAGGGAAGCACCCGCTGGGGATGACCGTCCGGGACCGGGAATTGCTGACGAGCCCGATGCAGCGCGGCGATTATTATTCCCTTGCACTCTTGGGTGATCTCCGGCCTGTAATTGACCTTTTCCGTTTTTCCGGCGAGGTGGTTGCCCCCAACGGCCTGTCCTTTTACCCGCTCGGCGGGATCAACAAGCCGGCCTACCAGGCGGTGGCGGATGGAAAGCCGGTCAACTCGGATGTTGACGCCATCCAGATGTATACGCCCGCCTGGGGACCGGCCAGCCGCGGAGCGGCGCCCGAAACGCCGGACGTAGTGGAGTTTGTGGTAACGGGGGGGACGGTGCAGGAAATCCGCGTCAACCAGCCCGGGGTTGCCATCCCGCCTGACGGTTACGTTTTGCGGGCGCAAGGGGTGGCGGCCGCTTTCCTGCTCGATAATTTTCAGGTCGGAGACCCGGTGACGGTGCGCTACCGGATCGAACCCTACGGAGAGGAAGAGATCCAGTCCGCGGTCGGCGGGCAGGCCCTGTTAGTGGCGGAAGGCCGGCGGGTGGAACCCTTCAGCCAGAACATTAAGGGGCAGGCCGCCCGTTCGGCCGCAGCCGTTTCGCGTGAGGGGGACACGCTGTACCTGGTCGGTGTTGAACAGAGTGCTGCGAGCCGGGGGATGACCCAGGAAGAGCTGGCCGACTTTTTGGTGCAGCGGCTGGGCGCCTGGCGGGCCCTGAATCTGGACGGCGGCGGTTCCACCAGCCTGGTGGCCCGCCCGTTAGGAGAGTTTCAACCGGTGCTGGTGAACACGCCGGCCAAAGGGGCCGAACGGCGGGTTCCAAACGCCCTGGGCGTCTTCAGCACCGCTCCAAAGGGGCCGCTGGCGGGCCTGGTGGTGCGGGGGCCGGCGGAGATTCTGGCCGGGCTGCCCTATGCCTACCGGGCGGGTGCTTACGACACGTATTTCAACCCGTACGCGATTGACGCCGGACAAGTGGTCTGGAGCGTGGAGCAGGGTTCCGGTACCTTTGAAGGAAACGTCTTCACCGCCCGCAGCGGCGGCACGATCGTGATTGCGGCCAGAACGGGCGGCGTTACGGGACGGCTTACGCTCCGGGTGCTTGGGACAGAGGATCTGGCTGCGCTCGAAGTTGCGCCTGCACTTATTGCGCTGCCTCCCGGCGGGGAGGTGAAGCTGAGCGCTCAGGTGCGCGGGAAGGACGGCCGCACCTGGCCCCTGGCGGCACGTTATGTAAACTGGACGGTCCAAGGGGAGGCCGGTGAGATCCGGGACGGCGTCTTCTACGCCGGGGAAAAAGTTGCGGCGGGGACGGTGATTGCCCGCTTCGGCGGCCTGGAGGTTTCGGTGCCGGTAGAAGTTGCCCCGCCGGGCCAGAAGTTCCTCTGGGCCGGACCGGAGGGAGCGGAGGGTGCAGAAGGCAGGTTCACGGTCCGGGTTTTGCCCGGTACCTTCGCCACCCGTACCGCAGTCAGCGTGGAAAGCCTTGCGGAACCCGCCGACCTGCCGGCGGGTCACAGGTTCCTGGACGGCATTTTGCTGCGGCCGTATCAAGCGCCGGCACCCGGGAAGGGCTGTCTTTTGCGCTGGTTGCCGGACGGCCAGGACGCCGGGCGGGTGGTTCTTCTTTGCCGGCGGTCCGACGGTTTGTGGGTGCCGCAGCCGGCTACGGGTGAGGGCAGCGGACCGGTGCTCGGCCGGGTGGAGGGGTTCGGCGAGGTCGCCGTGGCGCTGCGCGAGGAGGAGTATATCGAGCCGGTTGACGTGGCCGGCCACTGGTCAAGGGAGGCGGTGATCCGGCTGGGCGTCCGCGGAACCGTGCGCGGGTTCCCTGACGGCACTTTCAAGCCCGATGCGGCCGTGACGCGGGCGCAGTTCGCCGTAATCCTGGCCAACGCCTTCGGCTGGCATGAAACCGGAGATGCTGCGCTGCCCTTCCGCGACGCGATTCCCTCCTGGGCGGCGGGCGGAATCAAGGCGGCGGTGGCCCGGGGAGTTATAACGGGTTACCCCGGCGGGTGGTTCCGGCCGGACAAACCGATCACCAGGGCGGAGATGGCCGTGCTGATTGACCGGGCGCTCGGGCTTGAAGAAGGCCAAAGCCCGGAGTTTGAGGACGAGCACAGGATTCCGGGCTGGGCGTTACCTGCAGTGCAGCGGGCGGCTCATGCCGGGCTGATACAGGGTGCCGGGGGGTGTTTCCGCCCGCTGTCAACGGCTACGCGGGGCGAAACCGCCGCGTTGATCGCCAGAGCGCTGGCGTACCACACCCGGTGGTAAAACAACACGCCCGGGAAACGTGAGCAGCAGCCCTGCCGGGCAGCCTCTGCGTCCAGGAAAATAAAAAAGCGGGATTGATCGGTTGATCTTCCCGCTTTTCCGGTCTCGAACGGTTACCAGCGCGATTTAGCGGGCTGGTAGCAATCCTTACAATAAACCGGCCTGCTGCTTACCGGGCGAAACGGGATTTCTGCCGGTTTGCCGCACCTGGCACAGGTGACGGTGTACATTTCCCGGGGTTGACGCCCGTAGCCGCCGCGGCTGTTTCGCTGCGCTTTGCGGGCCGCACGGCAGTCGGGGCAACGTAGGGGTTCGTTTTCAAAGCCCTTGGAAGCGTAGAATTCTTGCTCGCTGGCCGTAAACAAAAATTCGTTCCCGCATTCGCGACAGGTCAAGGTCTTGTCCTGGTACATCGCTAAAACCTCCTTTTTCTTTTGATTCTTTCCTACTCGGGGCGGCTTAAGAGCGGAGGTTTCAGCGTGGACCTGAAAATTTCCCGTTTCTAAGCCAGCGTCGGCGTAGGTACAAAGCTACTTTATCATATTTGCTCAAAGTGTTCAAGCGGTTTGCGAAAATTAATGGAAAAAAGCTGTCAATCAAAAGCCCTGCGGCCGTTGGCAGGCTGATGTGGGTGGCCCAGGCAGGCGGGTCCTGCGGCGTGGGGAAGAGCTGGCTCCCGAAGCCGAGGATTTTCCCTGTGGTATGCCCCAAAAACAGGTGCGGTTTTCAGAACCGGCGGGAGGATTTCCGCCGGCAACCGCGAAAATAGTTATGCGTTATGTCAAAGGAGAAGACATTGCTCCCCGAGGATACCGTGCAGTTCATCCGCGGTCTGATCGAGAAGGATTCCTTCCCGAAGGCTCTCGGCATCCGTTTCGGGCGCGTGGCGCCCGGCTACGCGGAGGCCACCCTGACCGTCCAGGAAAACATGCTGAACTTCGCCGGTGTCACCCACGGCGGGGTCGTGTTCACCCTGGCGGACACGGTTTTTGGCGCCGCAAGCAACGCTTACGGCGAAACCGCTCTGGCCATCCACGCCAATATCAGCTACGTCCGGGCCACGGGCACCGGATCGGTGTTGACCGCACGGGCGGTGGAAGAGTCGCGTAGCGGCCGGTTGACCCACTTCCGGGTCACCGTGGAGGACGGCGAGGGCCAGTTGGTCGCCTTGTTTCACGGGGTGGCCTACATTAAGAGAAACTCAACTTCCCGCGGTTAGGGGACGCGAAAGAAATTCGTTTTCGGATTCGGCGGGGAGAGTTGCGCGTGATTCAGAAGATTGCGGACGATTTCTACTTCATCGAACGCGGCTGGCTCAACGGCAACCACTTTGTCTTCAACGGCAAAAACAAGGTGCTGATCGACACCGGCTATAAAAAAGACCTTCAACACACCCTGGACCTCATCAGGCAGACCGGCCTGGAGCCTCAGGAGGTGGAGTTGATCATCTCCACCCACAGCCACTGCGACCACATCGGCGGGAACCGGTTCATCCAGGAACTTTCCGGTTGCGAGATCGGGATGCACCCCATTGACCGGTATTTCATCGAGACGCGAAACGACTGGTACACCTGGTGGCGCTACTACGATCAGGAAGCGGATTTTTTTACCGTTACCCGCAGTTTTGCGGACGGGGACCTGGTCCGGTTGGACGGGCTCGAACTCGTCGTGCTGCACACCCCCGGACACGGTTCGGGGCAGATTTCCCTCTACTGTCCCCAGCATAAATTCCTTCTGGCAGCCGATGCCGTTTGGGACGGGGACTTCGGTGTTCTGACCACCCGCATTGAGGGGAATATCAGCCCCTTTTTGCACCAGCAGTCCCTGGAAAAGCTGGCCGCGCTGGAAATTTCCGTGATTTATCCGGGGCACGGCAGCCCGCTCCACGATCCCAAGGGTGCGATTGACCGCTGCCGGCGGAGGCTCGAGTCCTTCCTGGAGAAACCGGAACGGCTGGGCCGCGACCAGCTCAAGAAGATCATCCTCTATACCTTGCTGGCCAAAGACGGCTTTCCGGAGGAGGGTTTTTTCGGCTACCTGCAGGGCACCCACTGGTACCATGAGGTGGTGGACCTTTACTTTGGCGGCCGGTACCGGGCCGTTTACGAGGACGTACTCGAGGAGCTGCTCCGGAAAAACCTGGTGCGGCGCGAGCAGGGACGGCTTGTGGCTGCCTTGAAAGCTTAGCTGTCCCTCCGGCGGCCGGAAGCGTAAAATGTTGATATCCCGGCGGAAATTTAGTATGCTGTAGCCAACCGGAAGGGGTGGTATGGAACCGCCCCCAAGGCTTGCCAACATTTGAATACGGCGGGGGAAGGCGCCGCGGGCCGGCGCCGTTTTATTTTTCACGTCGCGGGTGTGCGCGGTGGGTGTGTTCGGGCCCCGCGCCGGTGTTCCTGCCGGTGGTGCCCTCGTAATCGCGGCGGTGGCGTAGATCAAGGCTGGTGCGACCGGAGTAGTCGTGTACGTGTGGCATTTCCGGACCCCCTCCTTATTTTTTATGGTAATATATGTTATCACCTAAAGAGATTGTGCCTTGTTTTTTTTCGGAAAATCCTTCCTTCACACTTTCTGCCTTTACAGAATATATTTAGTAAATAAAATGTACCGGAACCGGAAAAGGAGGGATAAAGCATGCCGCATTACGACGGAACTACATCCATCTGGCTTATCTTGCTGCTAATTCTCCTTGCGTTCGTGGTTTTCTTGCCGGGGTTCAGGTTTTAGGAGAGTGTTGCAAAACTCTCTTGAAAGCAGGCCCTGTCTACTCACAGATGGCAAACTTTGGTAGAAAGCCTGGAGGCCGCGAAAAACGAGCATGGCGCGGGACTCGAAGGCCGGAGCGGAGCGTACTGGGTGGTACGTGAGCACCGGACGGCGAGCCCAGGCATTGTCCAGGCGAAGTTTTGCAGCGGTCTCCTTAGGAAACCTTGTCGGCCAGCCGCTGGCCGCGGTGAAAAAACCGCAGACAAAGCGCCAACCCTGCTTTTTCCGAAAGCAGGGTTGTTTTTTCGGTGATTCCGGTACACTGTCCGCCGAACCCATCTTTCCACGGCCGCTTGCGGTTATCCGCCTGTGGCAGATGAATTTTCGCCGGGAGGCCGGGGAAAACTTCCAGTGGTTGCCGCAAAATAAGTTCCTGGCGCGATAGGCGCATGCTCGAGCACCGTTGGGAGAGGGACCGGCATTGTCGGACAACAGGCTGCTGCCTGAAGACTTGACGGAAATCCCCCGGTTGGGGCCCCTGGAGGTCTACGACTTCCTGGAAACGTCTTCCCGGGGCCTGGAGGAGGCCGCAGTCGCGGACCGGCGGGCGAGATACGGCTGGAACCGGGTTCGCCGGGCGCGGCGGCGTTCGCTCCTGGCGCGCTTCCTCCTCCAGTTCACCGACCTTTTCGCCGTTCTGCTCCTGGTGGCTTCGGGGATCACCTTCACCGTCTACCTGCTCGGAGGGAATCCCGGGGACCGGAACCTTTCGCTGGCCATCCTGGGCGTGGTAATTCTGAACGCCCTGGTGGGTTTCGTGCAGGAATTCCGGGCCGAACGGGCGACCGAGGTTTTGAACAAGCTGGTTCCGGTAAAGGCAAAGGCGTACCGGGGCGGCCGGGAAGTGGAGCTCGATGCGGCGGAGCTGGTTCCGGGCGACGTTCTCGTGCTCGAGGAGGGCGACAAAATTCCGGCAGACGCCCGCCTGGTGCAGGCCTTTGAGCTTTCCACGAACAACACCAACCTGACGGGGGAGGCGGACCCGCAGCCGAAAACAGCGGCGGCGGTTTTCGAAGAGGGGCTGAGCTGGATCGAGTATCCCAACCTAATTTTTATGGGGACGTCCGTCGCTGCCGGCTCCGGAATCGCCGTCGTGTTCGCGACGGGGGAGCGGACCCAGTTCGGCAAAATTTTTCAGCTGACGGGCGGGGTGCCCGACGTACCGAGCCCGCTGCAGAAACAGGTCCGCAACATGGCGCGGCTGGTAGCCCGGGCGGCGCTCGTGATCGGGGTCACCTTTTTCGGCCTGGGAAAGCTGTTGGGCCTGGGCTGGATCGAGGGGTTCCTTTTTGCCCTGGGAGTGATGGTCGCTATGGTTCCCGAGGGTCTGCCGGCGACACTTTCGGTGTCGCTGGCGGTAGGTGTTCAGCGCATGGCCAGGCGCAACGCGCTTATCAAGAGGCTTTCCGCGGTGGAAGCCCTGGGCTCGGCGAACGTCATCTGCACCGACAAGACGGGAACGCTCACCAAAGGGGAAATGACCGTCAGGGAGATCTGGCGGCCCGGTGAACGGGTTCTTGTCGCCGGGGCCGGTTACGAGCCGGCGGGAGAGCTGCGCGCGGCTCGTGATGGGGCTGCCGGGGAAGAGGGAGCGCCCCTGGGGCCGGCGGAGAGGCAAAAGTGGGATTTTTTCCTGCGGGCGGCGGCCTTTTGCAACACCGCGCGCCTCCTGCCGCCAGGGGAGGAAAACCCGGCCTGGAGCGTCCTGGGGGACCCGACCGAAGGGGCGCTGCTGGTTCTGGCCAAGAAGGCCGGTTTTGCGTGGGAGGAGAAGCTGCGGGAAGAGCCCCGCGTCTATCTGTTGCCTTTTGACTCGCGCCGGAAGCGGATGAGCTCGCTGCACCGCCGGAACGGCCGGGTGGCGGCTTACGTGAAGGGCGCTCCCCGGGAGGTCGTTGCCCTTTGCACGGGTGTGCTCAAGGATGGCGCCGTTTACCCGCTGGGCGAGGAGGAGAGAAGCGAGGTCTTGCGCCAGAACGACCGGATGTCGCGGGAGGGGTTGCGGGTGCTGGCCTTCGCCTACCGGGAGTTGCCGCCGGAACCCGGCGGCTACCGGGCGGAAGAGGTGGAAAGGGAGCTGGTTTTCCTGGGCCTTGCCGGAATGCAGGACCCGCCCCGGCCCGAGGTGGCGGCGGCGGTGCGGAGCGCCAAGGGCGCCGGGATCCGGCTGATCATGATCACCGGGGACTACGGTTTGACCGCCGAGGCGATTGCGTCCAGAATCTCGATCACGGGCGGCGCCCGGGCGCGCATCTTGACGGGGGCGGAACTTGCCGGCATGGATGCGGATGAGCTGCGCGGGCTGCTGGCGCGGGAGGAGCCGCTCGTTTTCGCCCGCGTGACGCCCGAGCACAAAATGCGGGTCGTCGCGGCCCTGCAGGAGCTGGGCCGGATTGTAGCCGTAACCGGGGACGGCGTCAACGACGGGCCGGCCCTGAAGCGTGCCGACATCGGCATCGCCATGGGCCGGACCGGCACTGACGTCGCCCGCGAGGCGGCCGTAATGATCCTGTTGGACGACAGCTTTGCTTCCATCGTGCAGGCGATCGAACAGGGGCGGGCCGTTTACGCCAACATCAGGAAGTTCATCCTCTACCTCTTTTCCCACAACATGGGCGAGTTGCTGCCGTTCCTCTTCGCCACCGTTGCCGGCGTCCACCTGATTCCGCTCACCGCCCTGCAGATCCTGGCCATTGACCTGGGATCCGACGTCCTGCCCGCCCTGGCCCTCGGGATTGAAAGACCGGAACCCGGCCTGATGCAGCAGCCGCCCCGGTCCCGTGAAAGCCGCCTTTTTGACCGGGCGCTGGTGAAGCGCATCCTCTTTCTCGGAGGGATTCAGGGGGCCTGGGTGACGGCGGGCTTCCTCTTCGTCCTGCTCGACGGGGGCTGGCGCTGGGGAACGCCGCTGCCGGCAGGCGATCCGCTCTACCGGCAGGCGATCACCATGAGCCAGGCGGCGGTGGTCGTTTCCCAGGTTTTCAATGCCTTTGCGGTCCGCACCGAAAGCAGTTCGGTTTTCCGGGTCGGCATTTTTTCCAACCGCTTCCTGCTCGTGGGCGAGGCGGTAGGGCTGGCCATCATGGCCGCGATCAGCTACGTCCCGTTTTTCCAGCGGTTGTTTAACACGGCGCCCCTGCGGCTCGTGGATTGGGCCTTGCTCTTCGTTTTCGGGGCTACGATCCTGGCGGCGGAGGAACTGCGGAAGTTCGCGGTCCGCCGGGGGAGGGAGCAAAGGGCGGGCGGCGGCTGCGGTTCTTGAGCGCCCCGTCGGTTTGCAGGAGCCGGTGTGCAGCCGGCGCGAAGGCGCGGTTTTGTGGGAAGGAGGTTTGCCTGTGCACGTCATCATCGTCGGTTGTGGAACCCTGGGGGCCCAGCTCGCCGGGACGCTGGCGCGCGAGCGGATTTCCGTGGCGGTGATCGACCCGGACCCGCTGGCCTTCCGCCGGCTCCGCCCGCGTTTTCCGGGGAAGAAGGTCGAGGGTTTGGGGTTTGACCGGGCGGCGCTCCTGGAGGCAGGGGTGACGCGGGCCGACGGCTTGGCCGCGGTGACCAACGACGACAACACCAACTTTGTGGTGGCGTCGCTGGCCCGGGAGGAGTTTTTTGTCGCCAAGGTTGTGGCGCGGATCATCGACCCCGTACGGGCCGAAATATACCGGCACCTGGGCGTTCCCGTGATCGCCCCCACGACCTGGGGCGCCTACCGGGTTCACGAACTCCTGGCGCACGAGCGGCTGACCACCCTCTTCACCTCGGGAAACGGCGAGGTGAAGGTGATCGAGTTCGAGGTGCCGCCCCGCTTGGTGGGGCGGATGGTCCGGGATCTGGCCGTGCCCGGGGAGATCAGTGTGGTTTCCCTGGTCCGCAACGGGAAGGCTTCCATCCCGTTGATGGGAACGGCCTTCGCGGAACACGACCTGGTTCAGGTGGCGGTCGCGGAATTCGCTGCGCCTAAACTCGAAAGTCTGCTCGATTAGGGGGGAAGCCGGTGTACGTGCTGATTATCGGCGGCGGCAAGGTGGGGTTCAACCTCGCTTATGCCCTGGCTAGCGACGCGGAGGAGGTGGTGGTCATTGACCGGGATGCCGGTGCTTTGGAGAAATTTAAGGAGTTGCCTGCGGTGAAAACGGTTTACGGCGACGGCACCGACCCCCGCGTGCTGAAAGACGCCGGTGTTACCCGCGCCCAGGTGGTGGTGGCTGCCACGGGGAGCGACGTGGACAACCTGAGTGTCGCCCTGCTGGCGCGGCGTCAGTTCGGCGTGGGGCGGGTGATCGCCACCGTGAACAACCTGAAGAACGAGTGGCTTTTCACGCGGGCGCGCGGAGTGGATTTCGCGGTGACGGGGGCGCGGATCATCGCGCAGATGCTGCAGGAGGAGCTCAGCCTCGGGGAACTCGTCACCCTGCTGAAGCTGGAAGGCGGCCAGGTTTCCCTGGTGGAGGAAGAGCTTTCCGCCGCCTCCGGCGCTGTCGGGAAGCGCCTGGCAGAACTGAACATCCCCAGAGGGGTTTTGATTGTCGCGGTGCTCCGGGAGGGCCGGGTTATGATTCCGTCGGGCGAGACGGTACTCGCTGCCGGGGACAAGATTCTGGCCCTGGCCGGGACGGAGCGGGCGCACGAATTCGAAAAGGTTTTGGCGTGACCCCGGCTTTGTCTGGAAGCACACTTTTTGCCTCCTGGGAGTAAAATGTACTGTTACCATAATAAGGTAGCTCTCCCAGATCGGGACGCTACGCCCCCCGGCGATCGTTCGAACGGGCGCCCTGATCGCAGGAGAAAAAAAACTTTACAACCGTATACCTGATCCCAGTTCCCAGCTCCCCCCACTGCCTTCTTGACCTCCTCTACCGGTGGGAGAAGACCGCCCGGTACCTTCTCCCACCAAGTTTTTTTCTAACTACCCCCCTAAAAATATAAGGTTTCTGCAGCGGCCCTGGGCAGACCGGCTCGCGCCAGATTCCTGCGCTGACCGCACTATCGCTCGTCGCCCAGCACTCAACCCGGTAATTG
>JASEJH010000149.1 GCA_030016455.1 Thermoanaerobacteraceae bacterium | reverse complement strand
CTTTGGGTTTGCTCCAGCGCCGCCGGGGAAACCGGTTTTGGGCAAACGCTTTAAGGTTCCCGGAGGCGTAGCAATGTCCTGTACCGGCACCGAAAGAATTGGTTTTATTGACCGGTGCCCCGTTAACAGTTATAATTGGGAATGGTGCTCGTTTTTTCTTTTGTTTATCCGGAGCAAGCGAGGAGGTTTTCCATTGGGTAGGCCGCCGAAATGTCGCCGGGTCGAATTCATGCCTCACTGCACCTATTTCAAGCCTGCAGGAATTCCCCTGCGTGATCTGGAAGAGGTGGGCTTAAGTGTTGAGGAGGTCGAGGCGCTCCGGTTGAAGGACATCGAGGGACTGGAGCAGGAGGAGTGCGCCGACAGGATGGGTATTTCCCGCCCCACTTTCCAGCGCATCCTCGTCGGGGCGCGGGCCAAGGTGGCCGAGGCGCTGGTTAGGGGAAAGGCCATCCGGGTCGAGGGCGGGAATTTCCAACTGGTAACGCAGTGGTTCAAGTGCGCACAGTGCAGCAACGAGTGGGCCAGACCGCGGGGCAACCCGGACGAGGACGAGCAATGTCCGGCTTGCGGCGGCAAAGAGATCAAAGATGTTTCCGCTGCCAGGATCCAGGATCTTTTCAAAAGGGGACGGTGGCGCCGGCGCTGCGAGCCGAAGTAAGGAAGCAAGTCAACTTCAATACAGCGGGGTGAGCGACTTTGGACGAAAAGGAAAAAAAGGAGTGTGCTGCAGCCGGAGACGGCTGTTCAACCTGTGTGGCCGGTGAGGCCGGTGAGACCAGGGAGAAGCCGGAGGTTCTTTTGCCGAACGAGCTTTCCAATGTGAAGCGGGTTGTGGCTGTGATGAGCGGCAAGGGAGGAGTGGGAAAGTCGTCCGTTACCGCCCTCCTGGCGGCTACCTTCACCAGGGACGGCTACCAGGTGGGGATTCTCGATGCCGACCTCACCGGGCCGAGCATTCCCAAAATGTTCGGGTTAAGGGGGCGTCCGGAAGGGACGGAGTACGCCATTTTCCCGCTGCGGACTTCCTACCTGGGCATTCGGGTGATGTCCATGAACCTGCTGCTCGAAAAGGAGGACGAGCCGGTGATCTGGCGGGGTCCCATCATCAGCAGCGCCATCCAGCAGTTCTGGACGGACGTCGCCTGGGGGGAACTCGACTACCTCTTTGTCGACCTGCCGCCGGGAACGGGGGACGCGCCGCTGACGGTGCTGCAGTCGCTGCCGCTCAACGGGCTGGTGGTTGTTTCTTCGCCCCAGGAGCTGGCGATAATGGTCGTGCGCAAGGCGATCCGGATGGCGGAACTTATGAAGGTGCCGGTCCTCGGCCTGATCGAGAACATGGCTTACGTGGTCTGCCCGAAATGCACCGAAAAAATCCATGTTTTCGGCGAGCCGCAGGGCGAAAAGGTGGCCGCGGAAACCGGCCTGGAGCTGCTGGCGACCCTGCCGCTGGATCCGAAGCTGGCCAAGCTGGTGGATATGGGGAAGATCGAGGACTACGACCACACCGGGCTGGAGCACCTGCCGAAGCTTTTCGACGGGAAGCTCGGGCAGAAGGGATTGCTGGAGCAATAGCGGCGGGCACCTGTCCGCCTGGAGGTTGGAGGTTTGAAGAGGGGGTTCGCCCGGCGAATCCCCTTTAAACATCCACCTTTAACTTCTTATTTCGCCGCTTTACAAGCGCGCTCCTGGAGGTTGTCGGCATGCGCGTGATCAGTATCCCCAACCGGACGACGGCGGCGGCGGAAATCAGAGCAGTGGGCGCGGATGAGCCGGGGTGCCGGATCATGGCGCCGAAGGCGGTCTTCCGGGTGGTGAAAATTTCCGGGTTGACGCCGGTTCAGGCGAACATCCTGAAGCAGGAGATGCTGGCCAAGGGCGGGGAAGCGGCGGTTTCGCGGGGGGTCGTGAACCACTCGGTCGAAAGGACCGACGTGCTGCTGATGGGCACCCTCCGCCAGTACGACGAGTTGCTGGCCAGACTCCGGATGCAGCCGTTCGGGCTGGCCCGTCTGGGGGAGGAACTCCGGCGGGTACTGGAGAACGCGGAGGGGCGCCGGCCGTACTGCCTGGATTGCCGCGGCCGGAGGCTGACCATCGGCGAACGGACGCTGGTAATGGGCATCCTGAACGTCACGCCCGATTCCTTTTCCGACGGGGGGCGTTACAGCACGCTCGAGGCGGCAACGGCCCGGGCGCTGGCGATGGTTGAAGAGGGCGCGGACATCATTGACGTCGGGGGGGAGTCCACCCGCCCCGGCCACACCCCGGTGGACGCCGCGGAAGAACTCCGGCGCATCCTCCCGGTCCTGGAGGCCGTGGTCCCGCAGGTCCCCGTGCCGGTTTCGGTGGACACCACCAAGGCGGCGGTGGCCCGGGCGGCTTTAGAGGCGGGCGCCCACATCATCAACGACCAGTGGGCGCTCCGGGACCCGGAGATGGCGGCGCTGGCGGCTTCCGCAGGCGCGCCGGTGGTCCTGATGCACAACAGGCGGGACACCGAGTACCGCGATCTGATGGGCGACATCGTC
Organism: Thermoanaerobacteraceae bacterium; assembly: GCA_030016455.1. Classification (GTDB taxonomy): domain Bacteria; phylum Bacillota; class Desulfotomaculia; order Desulfotomaculales; family Ammonificaceae; genus Yes71-27. Next base: position 2,354 of record JASEJH010000149.1, on the reverse strand, counting down.
GCTTACTTCGAGGAGCGGACTGCTGCGGCGTTGGCGGCGGGCATTCCTCCGGAGCACATCATCATCGACCCGGGCATCGGGTTCGGCAAGACCCCGGAGCAGAACCGTGAGGTGATGCGCCGGCTGGAAGAACTGAACTCCCTGGGGTTTCCGGTACTCATCGGCACCTCCCGCAAGTCGTTCATCGGGTACACCCTCAACCTGCCGGTGGAAGAGCGCCTGGAAGGGACGGCCGCCACGGTGGCGGTGGGGATAATGAAGGGCGCGGACATCATCCGGGTGCACGACGTGAAGGAGATGGTACGGGTGGCGCGGATGGTGGATGCTCTAAAGCGGTGATTACGGGTCAAGAAGTCAGTAGTCAGAATCCAGAATATTTGCTTGGGGGAATTCGCTGTGCGAATTCTCTCTTTGGACCTTCTGGCTTCTGGCTTCTGGACCCAGAAGCAATCTCTGAAGTTACAAGAGAGATGTGAAGGCCTGAATAACGGAAACATAGCGGAGAATGGTTGTAAATGGATAAGATTTTCATTGAAGGGATGGCTTTCTTCGCCCGGCACGGCGTGCTCGCGGCAGAAAGGGAAGTGGGGCAGCGGTTTCTGGTTGACCTCGCCCTTTACCTGGACCTTTCGGCGGCGGGAGCCGCGGACGACCTGACGCGGACCGTGGACTACCTGGAAGTCTACCGGCAGGTGGAAAAAGTGGTGTGCAGTCAGTCTTTCCATCTGTTGGAGGCGCTTGCGGAAGCAATCGCGGCGGCGGTTCTGGGGGCCTTTTCCGTTTCCCGGGTGGACGTCCGGGTCCGGAAACCAGGAGCGCCCCTCCCCGGGCATTTCGAGGCGGTGGGGGTAGAGATCTCACGGGGTAGGGAACCTTGTCCGGAGCAGTAACCGCCTACATCGGTCTGGGAAGCAACCGCGGCGACCGGGAGCAAAACCTCCGGCAGGCGGTGCGGATGCTCCGGGAAGCGCCGGGCGTAACGGTGCGGCGGGTGGCGCCTCTTTACCGTACCGCGCCGGTAGGAGTAACGGACCAGCCGGAGTTTCTTAATACGGTAGTGGAAGTCACCACCATCCTTTCGCCTCGAGAACTGTTAGCGTGTTTGCTGACGATAGAGAAACTGCTGGGGCGGACGCGCGGCAGGCGGTGGGGGCCCCGGGTGATTGATCTCGATCTTTTGCTCTACGGCACGGAAAGCATTAACGCGCCGGATCTGGTGGTACCCCACCCGCGGCTTGCGGAGCGGGCCTTTGTCGTGGTGCCGCTGGCAGAACTCGCGCCGGGGCTGACCCTTCCGGGCGGCATTTCGGCTGCGGCCCTGGCGGCCGAACTCCGGAAAAAACAGTTTGTGGAAAGGGTGAAGGGCAGTGACTGGGCAGAGTGATGCGCGCTTTGAAGACCTGCTGGATAGGGCGGCCCGGCTGCTGCGGGAGGCCTCCCGCGCCTACGCCTTTACCGGCGCGGGCGTCAGCACCGAAAGCGGCATCCCCGATTTCCGCAGCCCGGGGACGGGACTGTGGCCCAACCCGGAGTTGCTGGCTCTGGCCACCGGCGACGCCTTCCGGCGCGACCCGGTGCGCTTTTACCGGACCTTCATCCCCCAGTGGCTGAAGTACCGCGAGGCGGAACCCAACCCGGCGCACCGGGCCCTGGCCGAGCTGGAGGCCATGGGGAAGCTGGCGGGCGTCATCACCCAGAACATTGACGGCCTCCACCGCAAGGCGGGCTCCCGGACGGTCTGGGAGGTGCACGGCCACCTCCGGCGCCTGGTCTGCAGCGACTGCCGGGCGGACGCTCCCTTCGAGACGGCCACAGAGGCTCTGGAAAAGGAAACCCTTCCGCCGCGGTGCACGTGCGGCGGCGTGCTCCGGCCGGACGTGGTGCTTTTCGGCGAGGCGATGGCGCCGGACTACGAGCGGGCTTTCGCCGTCCTGCGCCAGGGCTGCGACCTGATGCTGGTGGTCGGTTCCAGCCTCACCGTTTACCCCGCCGCCTTCTTGGTGGAACTCGCCCGCGACCTGGTCATTGTCAACCGCGACCCCACACCTTACGACGACCGGGCCGCCGTGGTCCTCCGCGGCAAGGCCGGAGAGATCCTCCCCCGCCTGGTCGCGGCAGTCAAGGCAGCGTAACCGGCTTTTCGGCCGCCGGTTTACATAAAACTACTCCGGTCAAGCCCATCTTAAGTCAGGGTGATCGAATGGGCCATAAGAAAAACCACGACAGGCTGCGCACCAGGAGGCAGCTCGACCGCTTGAAATGGGAACTGGGCCTTGAAGAAGGATTTCTTGCAGACGAAATATTTCACTGCTGACGGCGAAGAGAATATTTGACCGCTCCTTGGTTTACGTTTA
>JASEJH010000148.1 GCA_030016455.1 Thermoanaerobacteraceae bacterium | reverse complement strand
TGTCCCGGTGCAGAAGCAGCAGGCTTACCGCCCAGTCCAGGTCACTCTGGACCTTCCAGAATTTCGCTGCGGACAAGCGATCTACAATCAGGTCTTCCGGACCGATAATCCGGATTTTCCTCCCGCCGATGGAGACGGAAACGGTCTTTTCCAGCGATCCCGCCAGGGTTTTGTCGGGGATTTCCACGGCTACATCCATTTCCTCGCTGTACCAGTGACGCCCTTCCCGGGAGAAGCCGATTTCTGCCAGGACCTCGGCTACCCTTTCCCGGCCGGGGACCACGATGTCCACGTCTGCGGTTGCGTATCCCCCGAAGGTGTAAAACTCCAGTGCCGTCCCCCCGACCAGAACGGGGGCAAAACCCTCCGGCTCAAGGATCTCGGTCAAAAGGGCGAGGAGCTTCAGCTTTCGTTTCAGGTCGTCCGGCTCCCGGCGCACCTCGTTGATTTGCTTCTTGTAGCGCTTTCTCAACATGGTGACGCTGCCTTTTCCGGTATCTGGGTCGCAAGTTAATCTTACCATACTAAAGATTTCCGTCACAAGGCGCGCGGGAGATTTTTCCGCCGCGGCGGTTTCATTTCGGAAGTAAAAGCCGGGAAGCGAGCGGATTTCAGGGCGGTATGCCATTTATTGGCACTAACCGGTGAGGCGGGCTGCCGGGCCGGCCCAGAAGTCCCGCTCGAAGGTGTCGGCTGACACCCCGCAGTTGTCCTTAACGGCCACCTTCAGGCGGTGGTAACCTTCCGCGAGGCCCTGCTTCAGTTTAACTCTGACCTCCAGGCGGCAATCGTCCACCGGCACGAGGCGGAGCTCGAATCGTTCGGCGTCGTCCCGGACGTCGTACCCGTCCAGGTAAAACCGCAGGGTGGCGAGGTCGAGGGCTTTCAGTTGGCGGCTTCCGGGATCGTTCGGCGCGACCGCCGGCACGATGCGCACCGTGAGTTCGCCGGCGTTCAGCATCGCGGTGAGCCTTTCCGCTTCGGAAGCGGATGGGTCTCCCCCGAGCAGCACCACGGGTTGCAGCACAGCCCGGAAGTAAGCGCGGGCAGCGCCGAGGTCGAGGTGCGGCGTGGTGAGGAGCGTGCTCAGGAAGGCCAGGAGGGCGTTCTCGTCGGCCGTTGACGAGAATGCCAGCAGCTTTTCCACCGAAAGGCCGGCGGTCAGGCGGGAGACGATCTTCCCCCGGAGCTCAAAGACCTTGAGGAAGCGGAAGCTGAAGTCTTCCGGCTCCCGAAAGAGCGGCAGGGCGGTGTCGGGAAGCAGCGAACCCAGGCGGTGTGCCAGCCGGAAGAGCAGGGTGCCCGGCTGGGTTACTTCCCGTACCACCAGCGGGTCGGGACGAATCTCCGGCGCCGCCCCCCGGGGCAGTTCCGCAAGCAGGGCTATCTCCTCGTAGCTCCGGCAAAAGAGACCGTCGAAGACCGCGGCGGCGGACAACTCGATGTAATCGGGCTCTCCCGTGACTGCAGGGCTGATGGCTTGCCGGACGGCGTCGGCGAGCTCGGGACGGAGGAAGCTGGCGAGGTGAATGAGCACCCTGAGCCCTTTGACGATCGTGTGGAGATTTTCCTGCAGCAGGTCGAGTTCCTCGGGAAGGATGCGCGGGGCCAGCCCCTGGAACCGCTCCGAGGCGGCGGTCAAAAGATTGTACCGGCGGCCTTTAGCGCGGTAATTCTGAAAGAAGACAACCCTGTTGGTGTTGAAACGCTCTTCCTGGTCGTCGTAGCTGATCAGCAAGTCGTGGAAGAACTCGATCAGGGCGTGGTCCACCAGACGGTATTCCCGGAGGATTTCGGGACAGAAATCGGCGCCGAAGACGCGGTGGGAATTGGCATAGCCGGGGAACACCGCACTCCCGTCGGGCGGCGTACAGGGTTCCGGCAGGAGCGTGCCGGCTGCGTCCACGGCGGCGTAATGGGCGTACCAGTCGGCCAGTTGGTGGGCCAGCCAGCCGCAGGCGACGGCCAGGTCTTCCTCCCGGTAAGGACGCCTTCCGCGTTCCTGCCCCACCAGCCATTCGCTGATGAGGGCGTAGCCGAAAACCGGGCGGCCGGAAGCGCTGTCCGGGATGAAGTTGTGAGTATAATCGTATACCGCGCTCCGGGTGAGAATGTGCCGGGTGGCGATGGAGTCGGCACTGTTGCCGCCGAAAATGAAGCTGTCCCGGTGGCGTGTCACCCGGGCCAGGAGATCACGGTTTACCCTGGGATTGTCCGCGGCTGCTTCCTTTTCCGCCCGCTTCAAGGCCCGGTAATTGATGTACGGATGCGCGACCGGACCCCACCAGAAAAGAGGCAGCAGGGGAAGCAAAAGCCCACGGGTAAAAAGACGTTTCAGCCGCCGGCACGCCTTCTTCAACAGTATCTGCCGGCGGTTTTTTGTTTGGTTGCGTGTTGTCATCCGCCTGCCCCCTTTGTACCGGTCTTGAACCAGTATATTCAGCCGCCGTGCCGGGGGTTTTTGTCCGCTTGCAAAGCGTGCGGGTGAGAGGTCCGGGCGTCCTTTTTAGCCGGGCCGGCGCATATATTTCAAACGAGCCGGGTTCCTGCGGTGTCCGAAACACCGGCCCGGCAAATCGCCCGTATTTGTATGAGGCCCGGCTGGCGGGCGAGTTCTTTGCGCCCAGAGACCACCGCCTGGAGACCGGCCAGTCTGTTGAAGGGGGGGTAGGTTTGGATTTTTTCAGGCGTTTGGAGGAATACCAGGACGCCGAGCGGCGGCTGGCGTGGGAAGGAACCTTCCGGGACTACCTCGAGCTGGTGCGCAAAAACCCACGCGTCTGCCAGCTTGCTCATGCACGCATCTACAACATGATCGCGGCGGCCGGGGTGGAGGAGGTGAAAGGGCGGAAGCGTTACCGCTTCTTCAGCAGCGAGCTCTTCGGGCTGGACCGCACCTTAGAGAAACTGGTGGAGGAGTATTTCCACCCCGCCGCCCGGCGCCTGGACGTCCGGAAGCGGATTCTCCTCCTGATGGGGCCGGTGAGCGGCGGCAAATCCACGCTGGTAAACATGCTGAAGCGGGGGCTCGAGCGGTACAGCCGGACCGATGCCGGCGCGGTTTACGGCATCAAGGGATGCCCGATGCACGAGGAGCCGCTGCACCTGATCCCACGGGAGTTGCGGGGGGAGTTTGAGCGGGAGTACGGAGTCTATATCGAGGGAGAACTCTGTCCGGTATGCCGCCTGCGCCTGGAGACGGAATTCCGCGGCCGGATCGAGGAAGTTCCGGTGGAGCGGGTTCTTTTTTCCGAGGAAAAACGCGTCGGGATCGGGACCTTCACGCCCTCGGACCCGAAGTCCCAGGACATTGCCGAGCTTACCGGCAGTGTGGATTTCGCCACGATCACCGAATACGGCTCAGAGTCAGATCCGCGGGCGTACCGCTTCGACGGCGAGCTGAACATCGCCAACCGGGGAATTATGGAGTTCCAGGAGATGCTTAAGTGTGACGAGCGCTTTCTCTGGAACCTGCTCTCACTTTCTGAAGAGGGAAACTTCAAGGCCGGGCGTTTCGCCCTGATCTATGCCGACGAGTTGATCATCGCCCACAGCAACGAGGCTGAATACAGGGCCTTCGTGAGCAACAAGAAAAACGAGGCCCTGCTGTCCCGGATCATCGTCCTGAAGGTCCCGTACAACCTGCGGGTATCGGACGAGATCAAGATCTACGAGAAACTGATCCGGCAAAGCGACCTGAAGGAGATCCACATCGCCCCCCACGCCCTGCGGACGGCGGCTGTTTTCTCGGTGCTCTCGCGGCTGAAGGAATCCAGGAAACAGGGCGTGGACATCATCAAGAAGATGAGACTTTACGACGGTGAAAACGTAGAGGGGCTGCAGGAGAAGGACGCCGCAGAGCTGCAGGCCGAGCATCCGGACGAGGGAATGAGCGGCGTCGACCCGCGCTACGTGATCAACCGCCTGTGCTCCGCACTCATCCGCAGTAAGACCCGCTGCATCGGTGCCCTGGACGTGTTGCGGGCGATCAGGAACGGGCTCGACCAGCACCCCTCAATTACGGCCGAAGAGCGCGAGCGGCTCCTCGACTTCATTTCGATTGCGCGCCGGGAGTACGACGAGATCGCGAGGCGCGAGATCCAGAAGGCCTTTTTACACTCCTTTGAAGAAGCGGCCCGGGCGCTCTTTGACAACTACCTGGACAATGTGGAGGCATACTGCAGCGGGTTCAAGATGCAGGATCCGGTAACCGGCGAGGAGCTCGAGCCGGACGAGCGGCTGATGCGTTCGATCGAGGAACAGATTGGTATCAGCGACGCGGCCAGGAAGGCTTTCCGGGAGGAGTTGCTCATCCGGCTTTCCAGCTACGCCCGGAAGGGAAGGCGTTTCGATTACACCGCCCACGAGCAACTCCGGGAGGCGATCGAGCGCAAGCTGTTCGCCGATCTTAAGGACGTGGTCAAGATCACGGCGGTCGCAAAGACGCCGGATCCGGAAAGGCTGAAGCGGCTGAACGCCGTCAGCGAAAAGCTGGTTGCCGAATACGGCTACTGCCCGGTCTGCGCGAACGAACTGCTGCGGTATGCTGGCAACCTTTTGAACCGTTAGGGGTGGCAGGATGGCTGATTTCACCGTGAGCCGGGAGGACTGGTCCCTTTACCGCAAGGCGGAAACCGACGCCAGGCGGCACCGGGAAAAGGTGAAGGAGGCGATCCGCAACCGGCTGCCGGAAATCATTACCGAAGAGAGCCTTGTGCTCAGCAACGGACAAAAGGTAATCCGCGTCCCCGTCCAGTCGGTAGAGGAGTACCGTTTTCGGTTCGATCACCGGAAGATGCGTTATTTAGGGCAGGGAGGCGGCAGGCAGGAGGGCGACCTGGTCCTGCCGGGAGGTAGGCGGGGTGGGAAGGGAGCCGGTCAGGTGCCGGGCGTGGACTA
>JASEJH010000147.1 GCA_030016455.1 Thermoanaerobacteraceae bacterium | reverse complement strand
TATCGCGTGGGCTAATGAAAGCCGGGGTAAACACATCATTATCAGTGCAGTGGAGCACTTTTCTATTATGCACTGTGCCAAGACCTTAGAACGCTGGGGATTCGAAGTTACCCGCTTACCGGTTGATTCGTACGGTATGGTTAACCCGGCAGACGTAGAAAAAGCGATCCGGCCTGACACCATTCTTGTTTCGGTAATGCACGCCAACAACGAAGTGGGAACCATCCAGCCTATCACCGAGATTGGGCGCCTCTGCCGGGAGAAAAACGTCCTCTTCCATACGGACGCTGTGGCTACAGCGGGACTTATCCCGGTTGACGTCAAGCACGCGAATGTTGACCTTTTAACCCTGTCCGCCAACACTTTCTATGGTCCCAAAGGTGCCGCGGCACTTTACCTTCGTAAGGGGATCCGGATTCAACCGCTGTTGGATGGCGGGATCCAGGAACGCGGGTTGCGGGCAGGAACCGAGAACGTCCCAGCCATTGTCGGGATGGGTGTGGCCGCCGAGCTCGCCAAAAAGGAAATGGTTTCCCGCATCCAGCACCTGCAGGCTCTGCGCGACCGCCTAATCCGGGAACTGCCAGCACGCATCCCCTACACAATCCTGCTCGGTCATCCCCGGCAGAGGCTGCCGAACAACGTCAGCGTGGCTGTGGAATACATCGAGGGCGAATCAATGCTCTTGTTCATGGATATGGCGGGGATCGAGATCTCGAGCGGCTCGGCCTGTGTTTCCCGCTCGCTGAAAGTCTCCCACGTGATGCTGGCGATGGGAATTAGTTCGGCTACCGCTCAGGGCTCCCTGGTCTTTACCCTTGGTACTCACAATACAGAGAAAGACGTAGACCGCCTCCTCGAAGCCCTGCCCCCGGTTGTCCAGCGGCTCCGCGAGATGTCGCCCCTGTACTATAAAGCAAAACGTCAACAGGCAAAGGCGTAACCATTTAGGAGGTATTAGAATGTACAATCCCAAGGTTATGGATCATTTCATCAACCCGCGCAACGTGGGTGTGATCGAGGACGCAGACGGAGTCGGCGAGGTGGGCAATCCGGCTTGCGGCGACGTGATGACCTTTTACATTAAGGTCAAAAATGGCCGGCTTGAAGACGTCAAGTTCCAGACCTTTGGCTGCGGGGCAGCCATCGCCGTTTCCAGTATGATCAGCGAGATGGCCAAGGGCGAAACCCTGGAAAAGGCGCTGAAAATTACCAACAAGGACGTTGCCGAAGCTTTGGAAGGGTTACCAAAACAAAAGTTGCACTGCTCTAATTTGGGAGCAGAGGCCTTGCATAAGGCAATAAAAGATTACCTGGAGCGCAAGAACAGGCCCGGTGCTAAACCGGTGGTGCATAACCAGATCCAAAATCCATCTAAAGGAAAAGGGGTTGAATTCGTTGGACAAAAGCTTTCCGAACCTCGATGAAAGGGTAATCTCCCGCGCGATCATCACCCGGTATACCCAGGAACTGCTTTCCCTCCTCGAAATTGACGTGGCGGTAGTCGGCGCCGGACCATCAGGGCTCTCGGCCGCTTTTTACCTGGCCCGCAGCGGTTTTAAAACCGCGGTCTTTGAACGCCGTTTAAGTGTTGGCGGCGGGATGTGGGGCGGGGCGATGATGTTCAACCAGATTGTTTTTCAGGAACCCGCCCGGGAAGTTTTTGAAGAAGCAGGGATCCGGTTCGAAGAGTTTGCGTCCGGCTATTACACGGCCCACGCCGTAGAAGCGGTGGCCGGATTTGCGTACGCGGCCTGCCGGGCGGGAGCGCGGATAATGAACTGCATCACGGTAGAAGATGTGGCCCTCCAGAACGATCGGGTAACCGGGCTGGTCCTCAACTGGTCGGCAGTGGAAATGGCCGGACTGCACGTAGACCCTTTGGCTGTCCGGTGCCGCTGCGTGGTGGATGCTACCGGCCACGACGCCCAGGTAGTACGGATTCTGGCTGAGAAAAACGATGTGGTTCTTAAAATACCCGGCGGCCGCATGCGCGGGGAGAAATCCCTGTGGGCCGAAATCGGTGAGAAGCAGATCCTGGAAAATACTGGTGAGGTCTACCCGGGGCTATATGTTGCCGGTATGGCCGCCAACGCGGTGGCCGGCGGCTACCGGATGGGCCCCATCTTCGGCGGGATGGTGCTCTCCGGGAAGAAAGTTGCCACCCTGATTATTGATAATCTTTGCGGTAGGGTATAAGGTTTTGGTTAGAGCAATCCTAGACCTCAAGAGGTGAGCGGATGAAGTGCCGCGTCTGCAAAGCACCGGCTTTGGTCAAGTTTCCGGCGCACAACGCCGCGTTTTGCGAAGAACACCTCGACGCCTTCTTCCTGCGGCAGGTGGCCCACACCGTAAAAAAGTACCGGCTGCTCCCCCCCGAAGCGCGGGTCGTAGTCGCCCTTTCCGGAGGGAAAGACTCTCTGGTAACCGCGCTGGTGCTAAAGCGGCTTGGCTACCGGGTGGAAGGGTTCTTCATTGACCTCGGCATCACTGAGGGCAACTTCTCGCCCGCCTCCCGGCAGGCCTGTGAAGAATTCTGCGCGGCCCACGAAATACCGCTAAAAGTCTTCAGTCTCCACGAGGAATTCGGCCGGACCGTCCCCGAAATCGCCCGCCGCTACCCCCGCCTCTGCGCTATCTGCGGGATGACCAAAAGGCACATCATGAACGAATACACCCTGAAAACCGGCGCCCACGCCCTGGCCACCGGACACACCCTGGACGATATGGCTGCTGCGCTTTTCGCCAACCTCTTGCGGTGGGACCTCCACTACCTGGCCAAAGGGCTGCCCGTCCTCCCCGCCGAGGATGGCTTCGCCAAAAAGATAAAGCCGCTGGCGCTGCAGAGCGAGGAAGAAATCATTGCCTTCGCGCGGCTACACGGTATAAAGCCCGTGGAAGCTCGCTGCCCCTGGGCCGCCGAAGCAAAATTCAAGCGCTACAAGGCGATGTTCAACAGCCTGGAAGAAAAGTCTCCCGGGCTCAAGCGCGCCTTCTACGAGGGTTATACCAAAAACGTCCACCGTTTCCAAGAAGAGACTACCCGCCCGCCGCTCGTTACCTGTAAGGTTTGCGGCCTCCCGGCGGCCGCCAGCCCCTGCACCTTCTGCCGCATCTGGCGCAACGCCATCAAAGAAGACGCCATTCCCGCAGTAACGTAGCTTATCCGGACGCGTTCAACAAGGCCAGCATTTTCCCTGCGTCCGCCGTCGGCAGCCTGCAGCAGTAGTTCACGCAGACGTAGGCGGTTGCCCGGCCTTCTCTTGCGGCAAGGTTCCAACCGAGGAAGATGATCCGCCGCTGTTCATCGATCACCTTTCCGCTTCGGCCAGCACCCAGCACTCAACTCGGAGACATAGCTTTATTGGCCTCCAACGCAAAATCTTCTCTCCAAACTTCCGTTGCTCTGCTAATAGAACCGCTTTCCCTTAGTTGAGTGCTGGGCTTCCTTAAGATTCCGCCTCGCGACGGACACCCTTGCTTTAAGCTAACGACTACTGCTACCTTACGTCTACCTTACGTCGTTCGGGATCCTCACCCTATAGACGACGCCCATGCCGGGCGCACAAAAGAACCAACCCCGCGCTGCTGCAGCAGGGTTGGCGTTACGGGGATCGGGTTTCGAGATTTACACCAGTAGGTTCACCAGGTTCCCTGGCGAGAAGAGCGTACCGGTGACCCGGCTCTGGTTCAGCACCACCAGGTAAAAATAGGTATTCGGCGAAAACGCCGCCTGGCTGATTTCGGGAGTGGTGAAGGTCCAGAGGGGACTTTGGGTGATTTTCTGCCCCAGGAACTTGAGATTGACCGCGAAGCCGTTGGCGCCGCCGAAGGCGGACTGTACCAACCCCAGGTTGTTCTGGATGGCGGCTGTCAGCTTGGTCTGGTCTACCGTCAGGGTGCCGTCAGGTCCGGCGGTGATGCCGAGCGCGGCCAGATCCGGCTTTTTAATGGTGTAGGCCTGGTTGAGCGCTTGGCCCAGCCGCGGGCTGAGGAGGGTTGCGTTTTGCGAAATAAAGCTGGCTAAGGTGCTATAAGCGTTCACCAGGTTGTTAACCGCGCCGGTGATGGCCTGGATATCCGGGCCAACCGTCAAGGTGACCTCGGCTGTGCTCGTCTTGAGAAGATTCACCGTGAGGTGCTCCTGGTCCAGCAAAACGGTATTCGACTGGGAAGTGTAGCTTACCCCGTTTACGGTGTACTGGGCATTCGCGGCCGCGACGTTAACCGTGTTGGCGCTGGTGGCGGTGACCGCGTTACCGGTGACGTCGGCAAGGCTGAAGGCGCTGTTGGTACCGGTCCGGTCAGCGGTAAGCCCGATGCGGGAGGTGCCCGCTGCGGTATCGGTCACCACCGCAGCAGTGACTCCGGCATTGGCCGCGTTGGTCGCGTTAGCGATTTTCTCCAAGGCGGTCTGGTTAGTGTCGGTGGACAGGATGTCTACCGAGAAGTTATAGGTGGTTCCCCCCACCGTAAGGGTAAAGGTGTTGGTTCCTGGGGTGACCACCGAAGCCCCTGTGCTGGTGAGCGCCGCACCCAGGTTCTGCTGCGCGGTGGCCAGTTGCGTTACCGTGATTTTGTGAGAGGCGATCGTCGCGTTCGGCAGGGCCTTGGCCGTAAGGACATCCGCTGCCGAAGAGGTGGCTGTCCGCTGGGTGAAAACGTTAGTGGTGTTGCTGGGGGTAAGCGGATTGGCGGCCTCGTAGAGCTGGCGGCCGTAATTCTGGAGCCCGGTAAGTGCTTGGGCCAGTAGTGTCTGCCGTTGGGCCGTAAATTGGGAGGCAAGAAGCTGCTGGAAAGCCGTGGTTTGAACCGCGCTGCTCAGCGGATTTGGGGTCTGGGCACCAAAAAGGCCAGCCCAAAAAGTAAGGGGATTAACCGCCGGATACCCGTAGATATTAATCGCCATCGCCTTC
>JASEJH010000146.1 GCA_030016455.1 Thermoanaerobacteraceae bacterium | reverse complement strand
CTCCCACTTCCCTCCTCCACCGACGTTTTCGAAAGGGAGAAAGTGCGTGATTTCGAAGGATATGACCATCCTGGAGATCATTGAAGAATATCCCGAAACGCAAAAAATCTTTGACTTTTACAGCAAGCGCTATGCAACGTGTATCAGTTGCGGGTGGCTGTTCAGTACGGTGCAGGAAACAGCAGCCACAACCGGCATCCCGTTGGAGTCTTTGTTAAGAGACCTCGAAACCCAGGTTTCCAAATCGGGGAGGGTTAAGTAATGGCCGATTATACGAAAATGTGGGAAGAACTGGGACTCGACCTCGAAGCGCACGCGAAACTGCTCGAGGCACTTCCGCCGACCTACTACGACGTTTACCTCAAGCAGGAAAACCGCCCGCAGAACATGGAGTACTTCGACTTCGTGGTGAGCGAAATTCACGGCCTGCGGGTGCAGGAGTTGCAGGAATTCCGCAGCAGCGGCGGCAAGGTAGTGGGAACCTTCTGCGTCTTCGTCCCGGAAGAGTTGATTCTTGCTGCCGGCGGGGTTTACGTGGGACTGTGCGCCGGCCTGGAAGCAGGAACAGCAAAAGCCGAAGCGGTGCTGCCGCGGAACATCTGCCCGTTGATTAAATCGTTCATGGGGTTCAAACTCTCCCGCATCTGCCCGTACTTCGAATCCTGCGACCTGCTCGTGGGCGAAACGACCTGCGACGGAAAGAAAAAGGCCTTCGAGGTGCTGGGAGACTTTGCCCCGGTCTATACAATGGAAACACCGCAGAAAAAGGGGCCGGGTGATTGGGCGCTGTGGCTGGAAGAGATCCGCGCCCTGGCCGCCAGGCTGGAGGAGCTTACCGGCCAAAAAATTACGGCAGACGGGCTGGCAGAGGCAATTCGTAAAGTCAACGCTAAGCGGCGGGCGCTCCGGCGCCTGGCGGAGCTGCGCAAGGCCGATCCCCCGCCGATTAGCGGCCGGGACGCCCTGCTGATTTACCAGATCGCCTTTTACGACGACGTCGAGCGGTTTACCGCCCAGGTGAATGCCCTGTGTGACGAACTTGAAGAGCGGGTTCGCCAGGGCGTGGGGGTGGTGCCACCCGGGACGCCGCGGCTGGTGGTTACCGGCACGCCGATGGCCATCCCCAACTGGAAGGTGCCCTACATTATCGAAACAAGCGGGGCAGTAATTGTCGCGGAGGAACTCTGCACCGGTTCGCGCTACTATGAAATGCTGACCGCCGAAAACGGCGCCGCGCTCGGAGACCTGATGTCGAACGTCGCGCTGCGGCACCTCGAACCGGACTGCGCCTGCTTCACGCCCAATAGCCGCCGTCTGGAAAAACTGGTAACGATGGTTCACGAATACCGGGCCGCCGGCGTGGTCAGTTATGTCCTTGCGTTCTGCGACCCTTATGCCGTGGAGACCTACCAGGTTGAAAAAAGCCTAAAACGGGCGAACGTTCCCCTCCTGAAAATAGAGACCGACTACGGCCAGCAAGACGCCGGGCAACTCCGAACCCGCATCCAGGCTTTCCTGGAGCTCCTGGCGAACAACGGCCGGGTTGCCGCCGCCGGTTCAAAGTCTTAGAATAGAATTGTTGGAAAATTGCGAACCTTACTTGGCAGGAGGCAGGTCTTTAATGCGTGAGCTTGACGGCCGCGGAAAACCCTGCCCGCAGCCGGTGCTCCTGGTGAAGCAGGCAGTGGACACCGGTCACGCGGCGTTCAGCATCCTGGTTGACAACCGGGCGGCGGTGGAAAACGTGACCCGCTTCGGGCAAAAAAGCGGCTACCAGATTCAGGTGGAAGAATTTCCGGGATACTGGCGGATCACGGGAACGCGCGAAACAACCGGGGCAGAAAAAGCCGGGGAAAACGGCCGGGCGCACGAAACCACGCCGGTGGCGGAAGCGGCTTGCCAGATCCCGGTACAAACGCTGGTGATTCAGTCCCCAGCACTCGGGCGGGACGATGAGGAACTCGGCCGGAAGCTGATTAAGATCCTCCTGGATACGCTCGCGGCAAACGAGACCCGGCCCCGGACCATTATCCTGCTGAACGCCGGGGTGAAACTCGCCTGTGAAGGCTCAGAAGTCCTTGAAGCTCTTCGCGACCTCGAAGAAAAAGGGGTGCAGATCCTGGCCTGCGGCACCTGTCTTAACCACTTTAACCTCAACCAGGCCCTCAAAGTTGGAAAACCGACGAACGCTTACGAAGTCGTGAACACCCTTCTGCTCGGCGGGGTTCTGGTTTGGGGTTGAACCGCCCCGAAAAAATCGTCTGCAACCGGCATCCACGTTCGATTTCACATTGCCGGCAGGACAAAAAAACCGGGCAAAAAAGATACCTCGCACCTCCCCCAGTGCAACCCTGCTGCCGCTCTGGGTTGCACATTTCCACCGAGTCTCCGGCAAGCGGTACAAACCTTGACAAAACAGCGGTTTTCCTAAAATAATATTAAAACGATAACTCTAACGGAGATCCACTTCCACCGCCCCTCAACCGGTTGCGGCCCAGGATATCTTTTGCTCTCCCGGCGAATAAAGAAACTATCAAATACAGGCACAAGATCCGCCGGTATCTTAAACGGAGGTATGGCAATGGCCAAGATAGTCTGGCACACAATGGAAGTTGAGCAAGTCTTAAAGGAACTGAAGACTGACCTTGATGGAGGGCTGACCCCCGAAGAGGCTAAAAACCGCCTGGAAAGGTATGGTCCAAATGAGTTACGGGAGAGAAAGAAGAAGACCCCCTTCATGATGTTCCTCGACCAGTTCAAGGATTTTATGATCATTATCCTCATCGCCGCCGCCGTTATATCGGGGGTTATCGGCGAACCCGCAGACACCATCGCCATAATCGTGATCGTGATCCTCAATGCGGTTATCGGCTTCGTTCAGGAGTACAGAGCCGAAAAGGCGATGGCCGCTCTGAAAAAAATGGCCGCGCCAACCGCAACGGTCATAAGGGGCGGGGCCCCACTGAGCATTCCCGCGGCGCAACTCGTCCCCGGCGATCTCGTGACCTTCGAAGCAGGAAAGATCGTGCCGGCGGATATCCGGCTTATCGAGGCTGCTCAACTCAGGGTGGAAGAGGCAGCCCTTACGGGAGAATCGGTGCCCGTAGAAAAGCACACTAAGAGATTGCCCGACAAAACGCTTCCCGTGGGAGACAGAAAAAATATGGTCTTCAAAGGTACCGTCATCTCCTACGGGAGGGGTGCCGGGGTCGTGGTCGCTACCGGTGCAGAGACCGAACTCGGTAGGATTGCCGCCATGCTCCAGGAAGAGGAAGAGGTAAAAACACCCCTTCAGAAAAGGCTTGCCAACTTTGGTCAAAAACTTGCCCTCGCCGTCCTTGTCATCTGCGCTGTCGTTTTCGGTCTCGGCCTTCTCAGAGGAGAGCCGCCCATCCTGATGTTTCTTACCGCCGTTTCCCTCGCCGTCGCGGCAATACCAGAAGCGCTTCCCGCCGTGGTGACGATTTCGCTCGCCCTTGGTGCCAAGAAGATGGTTGCCCAAAACGCCCTGATAAGAAAACTGCCCGCAGTGGAAACCCTGGGCTCCGTCACCTATATCTGCTCCGACAAGACGGGGACCCTTACCCAGAATAAGATGACCGTCGAAGAGATTTTTGTAGACGGAGAATCAATCCGGAGTTCGGAACTGGGGGCAAAGGGCCTAAAAGAGTACACCTTCCTCACCGGCGACTCGCCGCACATTTTCTTTTTCAGAGCCGCGGCCTTGAATAACGACGTGCAGCCCGACGCCGAAGGCAAGAGCATCGGCGACCCCACGGAAATCGCCCTGTACAATATTGCTAAGGATAATGGTTTCGATAAAAGTGAACTGGAAAAGGAACTGCCGCGGGTCGCCGAAATCCCTTTTGACTCCGAGAGAAAGTGTATGACTACCTTTCACCAGCTCCCCCTTTCCGAAGGCGGGGGATTCGTTTCCTTTACTAAGGGAGCGTTGGACGTCCTGATCGAAAAGTCGGACAATGTCTTGACCTCCGAAGGTTTAAAGCCTATAGACGCGAAGGGGGTCTTCCGCGTAAACGATAAGATGGCGGCCAACGGGTTGCGAATATTAGCTATGGCCATGAAAAGGTGGGATAAGCTCCCGGAAGTTATCTCTCCCGAAAATGCGGAAACAGGGCTTACCTTTTTGGGTCTGGTGGGTATGGTGGATCCCCCGCGACCGGAGGCAGAGGAGGCGGTCTTTTTATGCAAGACCGCAGGTATCATCCCGGTGATGATCACGGGCGACCATCCCATCACCGCAAAAGCGATCGCTAAGAGGCTCGGCATTCTGGAAGATGACGCCAAAGCGATAATTACCGGAAGGGAACTCGAAAAATTACCCTTAGAGGAGTTCGAGAAAAGGGTTGAGGATATAAGAGTCTACGCGAGGGTTGCCCCGGAGCAGAAACTGAAGATCGTGAAAGCGCTTCAGGACAAGGGCCAGTTCGTCGCCATGACCGGCGACGGGGTCAACGACGCGCCGGCATTGAAGAGAGCCGACATTGGGGTTGCTATGGGCATTACCGGAACGGACGTAGCGAAAGAGGCGGCCCATATGATCCTCCTTGACGATAACTTCTCCACCATTGTCAAGGCCGTCAAAGCGGGAAGAAGAATCTTTGACAATATCCGCAAGTTCATAAAATATACGATGACTAGCAACTCCGGGGAGATATGGACGATCCTCCTCGCGCCATTTTTCGGCCTTCCTATTCCGCTTCTACCGATTCATATTCTCTGGATTAACCTTGTCCCCGACGGTCTGCCCGGATTGGCCCTCGCCGCAGAACCGGCAGAAAGGGAAATTATGAAGCGCCCCCCCCGGCACCCCCAGGAAAGCATATTTGCTCACGGTCTTGGTGCCCACATAATCTGGGTAGGGCTCCTGATGGGTTTTGTGTCTATATTCACCCAGGCGTGGGC
>JASEJH010000145.1:2729-4960 GCA_030016455.1 Thermoanaerobacteraceae bacterium | reverse complement strand
GCACCCGGACCCGACCGGCCAGGCATTGTCCGGGCGAAGTTTTGCAGCGGTCTCCCAAGAGCGGTTCTCGGGGGTGGTGACCGGGATGGAGTTTCGCCACAAGCCGGTGATGCTCAAAGAGGTACTTGAAATGCTGGCGGTGAAGCCCGATGGAACCTACGTTGACTGCACGGTGGGCAGCGGCGGGCACGCCGCGGGCATTTTGGAGCTTTTGGGCCAGGAGGGACGGCTGATCGGCCTTGACCGCGATCCGGAGGCTCTGGCGGCGGCCCGCGTACGCCTGGGGAACGATCCCCGGATACAACTGGTGCGGGCGAATTTTCGCCGGCTGGAGGCGGTGTTAGAGGAACTGGGGATCCGGAGCAGGGTTGACGGCGTGCTTTACGACCTGGGCGTTTCCTCCTACCAGCTGGACAACCCGAACCGGGGTTTTACTTACTGGGAGGACGTCCCGCTCGACATGCGGATGGACCGGGAAGATTCGGTTACGGCTGCGGACCTGGTTAACACGCTTGACGGAAAGGAACTGGCGCGGATCATCCGGGAGTACGGCGAGGAAAAGTGGGCAACCCGCATCGCCGATTTTATTGTGGCGGAGAGAGCCCGCCGGCCGATAACCACTACCGGCCAGTTGGTGGAGGTGATCAAAAACGCGGTACCGGCCGGGGCCCGAAGGATCGGGCCGCATCCGGCGCGCCGGACCTTCCAGGCGCTGCGCATCGCGGTGAACCAGGAACTCGAGGCGTTGAAGGAGTCGCTGGCGCAGGCGGTCGCCGTGCTGAAACCCGGCGGGCGGCTGGTCGTTCTCAGCTACCACTCCCTGGAGGACAGGATCGTGAAGGAGTTTATCCGGAAGGCGCAGGCGGGGTGCGTTTGTCCGCCGACAGCGCCGGTCTGCGTTTGCGGGCAAAAACCGCAACTGGTGGCGGTGACGAAACGGCCAAGGACGCCTACAGCAGAAGAATTGGGGCGCAACCCCCGTGCCCGCAGCGCCAAGATGCGGGCGGCGGAAAAGGTTGAGGGATTACCAGCGGGAACCGAGTGGTCCTCTTCTACGCCAAAGGGAGGCTGAATAACTTGATATTAGCAAGAGAGCAACTGGCTGATCCTTTACCACGAAAAAAGCAACGGGTTGTACGGCCCAAGAAGAAGCTGGCCCGGTCCTACCGCCTTAAACTCAGCGGCTTGGTGCTCTTAGGTTTTGTTTTGGGGCTGACGGTAATCTTGTGCCAGACCCGGATGACCTGCATCGGTTTTCACCTCCAGGAACTACACAGGGAGATAGCCCGGGTGGAGGCGGAAAACCAGGCGCTGGACAATGCCGTTCACTGCCTGTCCGCGCCGGAAAGAATAGAAGCGGTGGCGGTCCAGAAGCTGGGAATGATGCGGCCGCCGGAGGGAGCCTTGAGTGTGTCTCCAACCGGTTCCCTGCTTGCGCAGGCCGGGTCCGCGCCCGGACCGGCCCAGGCGCCGCCGACGATGGCTGACGGAGAACTCCGGCACGGGCAAGCAGGCTGGCTCGGGCTGTTCCTGAAAGTACTGGCTGAGAAGAGCAGCGGATTCCTGGACCGGCTGAGCGGCGAGGCTTACCACATGAATGTGCAGGCCCGGTCCCAGCACGGTGGTTGAAGGGTTTCGAAACGCTCGATTACTAACTTATTGCTCCAATTTTGCTCTTGGGAGAGTGTTGCGAAACTCTAATTCCTCGAAAGCGGGCTCTATCTATTCACAGATGGCAAGCTTTGGCAGAAAAGCTGGAGACCGCGAAAAGCGACCCGGCACTCAACTCAACGTGAAAAATACGGGATACTCTAACGCCTGTTTGCTTGAGCGCAGGTTGTACCACAGAGTTGATGTTGGGCAGGCGAAGTTTTGCAGCGGTCTCCGAGAGCGGCGGGGGAGTCTCCATGACCAGTATTACTGTGCGCAAACGCCTGACGCAGATTTTTTTTCTCGCCGCCTTTTGTTTCCTGCTGCTCGTTGCCCGGCTCGTTTGGCTGCAGCTGATTTCGGGCGACGAAC
This sequence comes from Thermoanaerobacteraceae bacterium, assembly GCA_030016455.1. Lineage (GTDB taxonomy): Bacteria > Bacillota > Desulfotomaculia > Desulfotomaculales > Ammonificaceae > Yes71-27. Next base: position 2,938 of record JASEJH010000145.1, on the reverse strand, counting down.
TGGAACGGAGTGCCTGGGAGAACAGGCTCCGGGAAATCAAACTCGAGGCCAGGCGCGGCGACATTTGCGACCGGAACGGCAAGGTGCTGGTGACGAGCGTCAGCTGCGATTCCGTGGGAGCGATGCCGGTACAGGTGGTAAACCCCAGGGAAACCGCGGCGCAACTGGCCCGAGTTTTGGGAATGGACGAGGAGAAAGTCTACCAGCGG
>JASEJH010000145.1:0-2719 GCA_030016455.1 Thermoanaerobacteraceae bacterium | reverse complement strand
CCTCCTTCGTCTGGATCAAGCGGAAGATTGATTTTAAAACAGCGCAGCAGGTCCGCAGCCTCCGGCTGAAAGGCATCGAGTTAATTGAGGAGAGCCGGCGGCAGTACAACTCTGGTGCGCTGGCGGCTCATGTTCTGGGGTTTGTGGGTGTCGACAACCAGGGCCTGACCGGCGTAGAGCTGGCTTACGAAAAAAAACTGCTCGGCAAACCCGGAAGGATAGTAATCGAGCAGGATGCCACCGGCCGGGACATTCCGGCGGCGCTGCACCATTTATACCCTTCGGTTCCAGGGCACACCCTCGTGCTGACGATTGACGAGACGATCCAGTATTTTGTAGAGCGGGAACTGGATAAAATTGTTGATACCTACCGGCCTGCGAATGCAGTTATAATCGTGATGGACCCCAAAACGGGCGAGATCCTCGCGATGGGGAACCGGCCTTCTTTCGAGCCGGCCAACTGGGATGATTTTCCACAAGAGGTATGGGACCGGAACCCGGCGATCTGGCAGCTTTACGAACCGGGTTCCACCTTTAAGATCGTAACGGCGGCGGCAGGGCTTGCCGAGGGTGTGGTTGGCGAAAACAGCCGTTTTTACTGCCCGGGCTTCATCAAGGTGGCCGATAGGAGGATCCGCTGCTGGAAGGCGGGCGGCCACGGCAGCGAGTCGTTCCTGGAAGTGGTCCAGAATTCCTGCAACCCGGGCTTCATCGAAACGGGCCTGAGAGTGGGCCGGGATAACTTTTACAAGTACGTCCAGGCCTTCGGTTTCGGCGAACCTACGGGGATCGACCTGCCCGGGGAAGCCAGGGGCATTCTCATCCCGCAGGAAAAAGCCACCAACCTCAATGTGGCGACGATGTCTATCGGCCAGTCGGTGGCGGTGACGCCGATCCAACTGGTGACCGCGGCGGCCGTCATAGCCAACGGAGGGGAACTCGTGCGCCCCCACGTCGTCCGGACGATTAAGTCCCCGGACGGCAAGGTTGTACAGGAGATAAAGCCCGAACGGGTCAGGCGCGTCATCAGCACGGAGACGGCACGGGAACTGGTAAAGCTCCTGGAAAACGTGATCCTTAAGGGTACGGGCGTTAACGCGTACCTTGAAGGCTACCGGACGGCAGGAAAGACGGGCACCGCCCAGGTGGTGGGGCCTAACGGCGGTTACGTTCCCGGGAAGTACGTTTCCTCGTTTGTGGGGTTTGCGCCGGGCGACGACCCCCGCCTGGTTACGCTGGTGGTCGTCTGGGAACCCCAGGGAGGGGTTTATTTCGGCAGTCAGGTGGCGGCACCCGTATTCAAGGCGGTGATGCAGGACGCGCTCCGGTACCTGGGCGTTCCGCAGCAGGCCGGTCTGGAAAAACCGAAAAAGCCGTGGTACGCGGTGGAAGAAGAACCGGAGCAGGTGAAGGTACCGGACGTAGTCAACCTTCCGCTGCACGAGGCCGTCCAGAACCTCAAGACGGCAGGGCTCGGGTTCATCCTCCGGGGCGAGGGAGGCATGGTGCGCATGCAGGTTCCCCAGGGCGGCGCTACGGTGCCGGCCGGTACCAGGGTAATCCTGGAATTGAAAGCAGGGTTGCAAAGCGGGAAAACGGCGGTTACGGTTCCGGACCTCACGGGCCTGACGATGAAGGACGCGGCCGTGCTCCTGGAGAAGGTGGGTTTGGTCCTGGTGCCTTCGGGGAGCGGCATCGCGGTGGAACAGGAGCCGGGACCGGGAACCAAAGTATCGCCGGGAGCAAAAGTGAAGGTGGAGTTCGCTTCGCCCGAGCAGCAGGTTCCTGAAGAAACCCCGTCAATGGTGCTTCATCCTTAAGCCTTACGCTTCTGAGGAGAAAAGAAGGAGATTTTCACTTGTTTTAGGGATAGAAATGGTAATAATATTTTTCAGGTGCGTCCTTAAACTTGGTTTGTCGGGGAGCAGGCGCTTTGGAAAACGAACTGACTAAAATCTTTGCGCTGCGGCCTACGGGCCTCGCCTATGATTCGCGGCGGGTTCAGCCGGGTTTTGTTTTCTTTGCGGTAAAAGGTTTTCAGGACGACGGTCACCTTTACGTCCGGGACGCGGTGCAACGCGGAGCGGTGGGGGTGGTCGTAGAGAGGCCGGTTGCAGTCCCGCCCCCGGTGGGTGTCGTTCGGGTCTCGAATGTGCGGCGGGCACTGGCGCTGGCGGCAGCCCGGTTCTACGGTCATCCGGCCGAGCGTTTGCACATGGTGGGGGTTACGGGTACCAACGGCAAGACCACCACCACCCACCTGATCAGTGCGGTGTTGCGGGCGCAGGGGAAAAAGGCGGGTCTTATCGGCACTCTCTACAATAAGATAGGAGACAAAATCGTGCCCGGAGAGCGAACCACACCGGAATCACTGGATCTCCAGGCTCTTTTACGCCGGATGGTGGACGAAGGGGTGGAGGCTGTGGCGATGGAGGTTTCCTCACACGCGCTTGCGCTGGAGCGGGTAACCGGCATCGAGTTCGACGTTGCGGTCTTCACCAACCTGACGCAGGACCACCTCGATTTTCACCATGACCTGGAGGACTATTTCGCCGCCAAGGCACGGCTTTTTGCGGCCTTGGAGGAGCCCGGAATAAAGTCCCGGCCCAAGGCGGCGGTGCTGAACATCGACGATCCTTACGGCAGAAGGCTTGTCTCGTTGAGCGGCGGAGCGGTCACCTACGGGATCGAGAACCCTGCCGACGTGCGGGCGCGGGAT
>JASEJH010000144.1:2602-4983 GCA_030016455.1 Thermoanaerobacteraceae bacterium | reverse complement strand
CTGTTAGAAACACAGAAGCTCCGCTTGTCGCGGGCGGTAGAGAAACTCGACGCCGGTCTCCCCGGCGATTTTCATACCCTGTTAGAGGAAAGCGGGGCCACTGCTGAAACACCGGTGCGGGAGAAGGTGGCCATCCTTAACGGCCGGCTCCGGAAGGTGATCCGGAGCGTAGCGGCGGCGTATCCGGGGACAGAGGTCGGGTTTTATTCCGCGGAACTGGACCGGATCATTGATGGCTCTCCCACACCTTATGCGGGGGAGAATTTCTCCAGCCGCCGGCGGCGCAATTTCCTTGCGGCAATGCGGGGAGAGGAAAGGTCGGAGGCTTTGGGCCGTGAGGAGGGCGGGATTTTGGAGCTCTACAGGCCGCTGGTACGCCAGGGAAAGATAATCGGCGCGGTTTGGGCTACCGAAAGTTTGAGCCAGTTTGCCGCTCGGCGCCAGGCGGTATCCTATACCGCTTACGCGATCATTATGGCAGGGGTTGCTGTCGGTATGGGGGGCGCGCTGCTTGTTGTCCACCGGTTCGTGGATAGCGTGAACCGGATCAAGGAGGGGCTCCGCTCCCTGCGCTATAATCTGGAGCAGCCGCTGGCGCCGGCGGCAGGAGAACTCCGGGAGATAACCGACGGGATCAACGAACTTGCGGCGATGGTGGTCCGGGCCCACCAGTACACCGAGGTGATGCTGGCCACCATTGACGACGGCCTGCTGGTGGTTGATCTGGAAGGGCAGGTGGTTATTGCCAACGCCGCCATAACGCGGGCTCTGGGGCTGTCCAGGAATTGTATCGGGAGACCGTTTGCGGAATTCCTTCTCGAGGGAACGCCTTTTCACTGGTTTTTGCGGCAGGCGTTGCAAATGGGGTTGCAGGTGCGGGACGTGCCGGTAACCTGGCATTCTCCAGGCCGGGGTGAAAGGCAGTTTTTAGTCAGCACAGCGGTGCTCTTTGCCGGAGGGGAGCAACCGATAGGAGCGGTGCTCTGCCTGCAGGACGTAACCGAGCGGGTCAAGCTCCAAGAGGAGATGCGGCGGCAGGAGCGGCTGGTGGCCTTGGGGCGTCTGGTAATGGGGGTGGCTCACGAGATCCGTAACCCCCTTACGGCGATCAATTGTTACCTCCAGTTGTGGCAGAAGAGCAACCTTTTTCCGCAGCGGGCCTTGGCAACGATGCGCCAGGAGGTGAACCGGCTGGATGCCCTGGTGGAGAGACTCCTCTACTTTGCCAAGCCGGCCGAAGCGCGCCCCGTGGTTTACGATCTTAACCATCTGGTTGAAAAAGTCTTGCGCTTCTTCGAAGACGTGGTGCAGGTTTCGGTAGAAACCAGGCTGGGGCCCGATCTGTCTCCGGTGCTGGTTGACCCGGAGCAGATGGAGCGGGTGCTGCAAAACCTTATCTATAATGCGTGTCAGGCTATGCCCGAAGGCGGGTTGCTGACGGTAAGCACCTACCCGGAGGAATCCGGGGAGTACGTGGTGGTGGAGGTAAAGGATACCGGCTGCGGCATCCCGCCGGAGAATATCCGGGAGATCTTCGAGCCCTTTTTTACCACCAAACCGCGCGGCACGGGGCTGGGCCTGGCCCTGGCGAAAGAGATCGTGGAGGCGCACGGAGGGCGGATTGAAGCGGAAAGCACCGTGGGGCGCGGGACGACGATGCGAGTTTACTTACCGGTGTTCAAAGGGGAGATTCAGGGTGGCGAAACTCGTGCTTGTGGTGGATGACGAGGCTGCGGTTCGTGAGGCTTTGCAGGACGTACTTGAGGAATCGGGTTATAAGGTTGTGCTGGCCGCGAGCGGGAAGGAAGCACTGGAAAAAATGGGTACGGTCAGGCCGGATGCCGTTTTGCTTGATATCCGGATGCCCGAACTTGATGGCATTAAGGTTTTGGAGATTATGCGGGAACGGTACCAGGCGGTTCCCATTATTCTGATGACGGCTTACGGCGATACCCAGACCACGATCACGGCCATGCGGCTCGGCGCCTTCGAGTATGTCTTGAAGCCGCTTGACCTCGACGAGTTGCTGGCCACGCTGGAAAAGGCCACCCAGACCCGCGAGCCGGTGGTTCAGGTCGGGTCTTACCCTGTGGTTCCGTCGGGAAACGCGCGGGGGGTCCTGATCGGGTGTTCCCCCGCGATGCAAAAGGTTTATAAAACCATCGGCCGGATCGCTGATTCCGACGTCACTGTTTTAATCGAGGGGGAGAGCGGTACCGGAAAGGAACTTGTTGCCGAAGCCATTCATTACAATAGCCCCCGGCAAGAGAAACCCTTTGTGAAGATTGACTGCACCTCTATCCCCGAAAACCTGTTGGAAAGCGAACTTTTCGGTTACGAGAAGGGGGCTTTCACGGGGGCCACGGCGCGCAAACCCGGGA
>JASEJH010000144.1:0-2592 GCA_030016455.1 Thermoanaerobacteraceae bacterium | reverse complement strand
AGGGGACGGTCTTTTTAGACGAGATCGGTGATCTCAGCGTCGAGATCCAGGCGAAGTTGCTCAGGGTTCTGCAAGAAAAGGCTTTCGAGCGCGTCGGTGGCACAAACACTATCAGAGTGGACGTCCGGATCATTGCGGCCACAAACCGGAACCTGGAAAAGAGGGTAAAAACCGGCCTTTTCCGCGAGGATCTTTATTACCGGTTAAACGTCGTGGAGATCTGGTTGCCCCCTTTGAGGGAGCGAAAGTCGGATATCCCGCTGCTTGTTGATTACTTCGTGGGGATTTGCGACCGGAACTTTAATAAACGGGTAACGGGACTTGCGCGGCCCGTTCTCGACGTCTTCTACACCTACGACTGGCCGGGTAACATCCGGGAGTTGCGGAATGTTTGCGAGCGGGCGGTGCTGATGGCCCAGGGCCCGGTGGTTACTTTGGAGAGTATCCCCGAGTATATCCTCCGGGCAGTCCGGGGCAAGCGGCAGGAGCAGCAGACCGAGCCGCTTCTGGAGGAGGAATTGGCGGGTTTTCTTCCGGGCCAGGAGGTTCTGCCGCTGAAGGAGATGGTGGCCCGGTTGGAGCGGGCAGCAATCATCCAGGCCCTCAAGGAGTACAAGGGGAACAAGAGCGCAGCGGCACAGGCTCTGCATTTAAACCGGACCACCCTTTATGCGAAGATGAGGGAACTGGGTATTTTAAAAGAAAACGCGTAGGGGTTTGCCTTGATTATTAGACCTAACAAGGGATGATGAAAATGGCGCAAGAAAAAGTTCTCGTTTTGATTGATGACACCCTATCCTCCGAACGGGTGGCGGCTTTTGCGGTAAAACTGCTTAAGGCCAACCCGGCGCTTGGAGCGACGCTGCTCTTTGTGGGAAACCACCAGAAAGTGCTTCCCAGCGTGCCCGGAGCCGGCTGGGTCAGCCACCAGGAATTTGTGGAGTTGGTGGAGAAAGAAGCGGAGGCGGTTTTTCAGAAGGCGCTGGCGGTTTTTCGGACCGAGGGGTTCGGCGTTCACAGCCTCCTGGTTTACGGCGAGCCGGCAGAAGTGATTACCCGCCTCGTCGAAGAAGAGGGTTACGGTTTGGTAGTGCTTAGCGGGGAAGGAACCGGTGACCGCGTGCATTACGTCCTCAGCAGCACCGTTTACCGTTTGAGTCACCTGCTGGATATGCCCCTGGTGGTGGTTAAGTGAGTTGCTGCGGTTTTGGCTACCTCTCGCTGCGTGAGCCGGGGTGTGCTTCTCGGTAAAGGTAGCGGTAAGCCCGGTAGGTCCAGATGGTCTTCCGGATGAAGGCTCTGGTTTCCGGGAAGGGTATTTGGTCAACGTCGGCAGCCCGGCCGGTCCACGTCTGTTCCTCAAGCCATTTCTTCACGTTGGTCCGGCCGCCGTTGTAGGCGGCAAGGGCGAGCAGCATATCGCCGAACTCCTGCCGGAGGTGGGTCAGGTACCAGGTGCCGAAGCGGATGTTGGCCTCCGGGTCCAAAAGGAGGGCGGCATTGAAGGGTTCGCCCCGTTTTGCGGCAACCCACCGGGCGGTTTCCGGCATCAGTTGCATCAGGCCCACCGCGCCGCGCGGTGAAACGGCCCCGGGGTTGAAGTTGCTTTCCACCTTGATGATCGCCGTTACGAGCAGCGGGTCGAGACCGTTCTCCCGCGCATGGCGGGTTACGGTCTCGTGGTATTTCAGCGGGTAAAAATGCCCTCCGATCTGCTTGATGTTCATAAAAACCAGCGCGACCGCGAGAAGCAGCGCCAGCAGCAGGAGGTTGCGGCTTTTAATCACTTTTCTTTTTCACCCTGAGCGGCGAGAACCTGTTTGTAAAAGTATTCAACCTGGTTGCGGGTATGCTGGAAACCGGCGCTGTTGTCAATCACGCGGTTGGCCCGCCGCATCTTTTCCGCCTGCGGCATCTGGGCTGCGATCATCGCCTGCGCCTGCTCGGGGGGGATCCGGTCCCGGGCTACGAGCCGCCGGACAACTGCTTCCGGTTCCGCGATGACCACCCAGACCTCGTCGACCAGGCGGTCGAGACCGGTTTCAAAAAGCAGCGGCGCTTCGACGACGACCACCTGCGGCGGCACAGGGCGCCGGCGGAGTTCCGCCAGCCGCTTTTCGATGGCGGCGATGATGGGGGGGTGGGTGATCTCGTCCAGCTTTTTTCTGGCCGCCTCGTCGCTGAAAATCAGCTGGCGCAGCTTGGCCCGGTCCAGTACGCCGCCCGGCAGAATGAGGTCCGGTCCGAAAGCGGCGGCGATTTTCTTCAACAGGGGTTCTCCCGGCGCGGTCAGTTGCCTGGCGATTTCGTCGGCTTCGATAACTTCTGCGCCGAGCATCTTCAGGTGCCGGGCCACGCTTGTTTTTCCCGTACCGGCGCTGCCGGTAAGCCCGATAACCTTCATCATCCTTACCTCCAACCTCTGGCGAAGTTCAACGTTTGATTATACCTCTTTCTTCTGAATTCTGGATTCTGGCTTCTGAATTCTGACCCTCACCACCTGGCATCCCGGGCAAAAATACGTACCCCGGCCCCCGAATTTGATTTTTTCGATCGGCGTACCGCACCGGAGACAGGGCTGCCCGGCGCGGT
>JASEJH010000143.1 GCA_030016455.1 Thermoanaerobacteraceae bacterium | reverse complement strand
TTTCACGTGAACCTTGGGCATAACTAGAAAACCCCCCGAACCCGCAGTACTTACAGAACCTCCGGGGCAAGCGAGACGATCTTCATGAAGTCCCGCTCGCGCAGTTCCCGGGCGACCGGCCCGAAAATCCGTGTTCCGCGCGGGCTTTTATCGTCTTTAATGATCACCGCCGCGTTTTCGTCGAACTTGATGTAAGAACCGTCCGGGCGCCGCATCTCCTTCTTCGTCCGTACGACAACCGCTTTAACCACGTCGCCTTTCTTTACGACGCCCCCTGGCGAGGCCTCCTTAACCGAGCAAACGATAACATCCCCCACGCTGGCATACCGCCGGAAAGGGCTCCCCAGGATCCGGATGCACATCAACTTCTTGGCGCCGGTATTGTCTGCTACATTGAGCATCGTGTGAACCTGTACCATCTAAACTCCCTCCATCAAGAGGTCAAATATCAGGACGTTGCTGGGACCAAAGCTTTATTCCTCTTCCCCGGCCGGCAGAGCATCTTCAAAGCGCTTGCCGCGCTCGATGATTTCCACCACCCGCCAGCGCTTGTCTTTGGAAAGCGGCCTTGTTTCCATAATCCTGACCTTGTCTCCGATACGACAGGCATTCTCAGCATCGTGCGCCTTGACCTTCTTGCTCCGTCTGATGGTCCGCTGGTAAAACGGATGCCGCACCAGGGTCATTATCTCCACCACAACGGTTTTGTCCATCTTGTCACTGACCACGCGCCCTACGCGCACCTTGCGGAGCCCTCGCTCCATTTGGCCAACCTCCTCCTGAAGGAACCACCCGTTTGAAAACTGCGCCCGCCGTCTTTCGGGCGCCGGGGCAGGCGCCGGTCGGAAAACACTCCGCCGATAAAAGTTTATCCGGCCCGCAGTTGCCCGGGTAGTTCGGAATTTCAAGCGAACCAAGCCGGCAATCGGCTCCAACCCGTTTAAACGCTTAAACGTCATCAGTTGCCTTCTAAGCCTGCTGGATACCCAGTTCCCTTTCCCGCAAGATCGTCTTTAACCGGGCAATCCGGCGTTTCACTTCCTTGATCTTCATCGGGTTATTGAGTTGCCCGGTCGCCAACTGAAACCGCAGCCGGAACAACTCCTCTTTGGAATCGGCAATCTTCCGTGCCAGTTCCTCATTGGTCAACTCCCTGATTTCGCTAGCCTTCACAGGCGTCACCCGCTTCCTCGCGCTTCACAAATTTGGTTTTCAGCGGCAGCTTGTGGGCTGCCAGGCGCATCGCCTCACGGGCTATATCCTCCGGGATCCCACCGATCTCGAAGAGAATCCTCCCGGGTTTTACTACCGCCACCCAGTATTCCGGCGAACCTTTGCCGCTGCCCATACGCGTCTCGGCCGGCTTTGCCGTCACCGGTTTATCGGGGAAAATCCTGATCCAGACCTTTCCTCCCCGCCGGACGTGGCGCGTCATCGCGATCCGGGCCGCCTCAATCTGCCGTGCCGTCACCCAGGCAGGCTCTAAGGCTTGAAGACCATAATCGCCGAAATGCACCGTCGTTCCACCCTTGGCCTTGCCGGTCATCCGCCCCCGGTGTTGTTTTCTGAACTTGACCCTTTTCGGCTGCAGCATATCTTTTACCTCCCTGAGCCTGAAGTCCGCTCCGGCAGGACCTCACCCTTGTAAATCCAGACCTTAACGCCGATCTTACCGTACGTGGTGTTGGCTTCGGCAAAACCGTAATCGATGTCCGCGCGCAGCGTGTGCAGCGGAACCTTGCCCTCGCTGTACCACTCTGTACGGGCGATTTCCGCCCCGGCCAGCCGGCCGCTCACCGCCACCTTGATCCCTTTCGCACCCATCCGGATGGCGCGCGAAACCACCTGCTTCATTGCCCGGCGGAAGGCCACCCGCCGCTCAAGCTGAGACGCTACATTCTCCGCCGTCAACTGTGCGTTCAGTTCCGGCACCTTTATCTCCGCAATGTTGACGCTGATCTGTTTTCCGGTCAGCCGCTCCAGTTCTTTCCGGAGCTGTTCCACCTCGCCGCCGCCACGCCCGATGACAATTCCCGGCCGGGCAGTGTGGATGGTAATCTTTATCCGGTTGGCCGTCCGTTCGATTTGAATACTGGCCACACCCGCCTGGTAAAGCTTCTTCTTGATGTAGTTGCGAATCTTGACGTCTTCCAGGAGCAATGCGGAAAACTGCTTCTTATCCGCAAACCACTTCGAATTCCAGTCGCGGTTTATGCCAAGTCTTAACGCCCGCGGATCAACCTTTTGCCCCATCTCACCCCTCCTTCCTCTCGCCTACCACTATCGTGATGTGGCTGGTGCGGCGGCGGATAATATTCGCCCGCCCGTAGGCCCGCGCCCGGTACCGCTTGAGCGACGGGCCCTGGTCCACGTAGGCCCGCAGGACGACCAGTTCGTTCGCGATTAGATCATAATTATGCTCCGCGTTGGCCACCGCCGAACGGACCACTTTCTCCACCATTCTTGCTCCCTTCTGGGGGATGAAGCGAAGGATGCTCAACGCCTCGCCGACCTTTTTGCCCCGGATCAGGTCGACTACCTGCCGGGCCTTGCGCGGCGGGACCCGCAAATACTTTGCCGTCGCCTTTGCCTCTCTGACTTCCGACATCATTAATTCCCCCTACTTTAACGCCGTAGAGCGTTCGGTATGCGCCCCGTGCCCCCTGAAGGTGCGTGTCGGCGCAAACTCTCCCAACCTGTGACCGACCATCTCCTCGGTAATGTAAACCGGTACGTGCTTACGTCCGTCATAGACGGCAATAGTATGCCCGATCATCTGGGGAAAAATGGTGGAACGCCGCGACCATGTTTTGACCACCCGCTTCCCCCCGGTGGCGTTCATTTCCTCAATCTTCTTCAAAAGTTTCGGGTCACAATAAGGTCCCTTCTTGAGGGAACGTCCCATCACCAATCCCCCTTCTACTTAGAGCGTCGCTTCAAAATCAGCCGGTCGCTCGGCTTTCGCTTGCGGGTCCGCACTCCCAGCGCTGGTTTCCCCCAGGGCGTCACGGGAGTTTTACGGCCGATGGGCGACTTGCCCTCGCCGCCGCCGTGCGGGTGGTCCACCGGGTTCATCACCACGCCCCGGACCGTCGGCCGGATACCCATCCACCGCGCCCGCCCGGCTTTGCCGACAGTGATGTTTTCGTGTTCCTCGTTTCCGACCTGCCCGATGGTGGCCCGGCAGTCCAGGTGGATCAGGCGCACCTCGCCGGAAGGCATCCGGACGTGCGCATAGTCGCCTTCCTTCGCCATCAACTGCGCCGTCGCCCCCGCGGAACGTACCAGTTTCCCGCCTTCACCGGGGTTGAGCTCCAGGTTATGCACCATGGTACCAACCGGGATGTTCCTGAGCGGCAGTGCGTTGCCGACCCTGATGTCGGCATCCGGGCCGGAAACAACCACTTGGCCAACCTTCAGGCCCGCAGGAGCAATGATGTATCGTTTTTCGCCGTCCCGGTAGTGAAGGAGGGCAATCCGCGCCGAGCGATTGGGATCGTACTCGATCGTGGCCACCTTCGCCGGAACACCGTCTTTATCCCGCTTAAAGTCGATTACCCGGTAGTGGCGCTTGTGCCCACCGCCCCGGTGCCGTACGGTGATCCGGCCCTGCCGGTTCCGGCCGCCACGCTTCTTGAGCGGCTTTAAAAGCGAGCGTTCGGGTTCCGTCGTGGTGATTTCCTCGAAGGTCGCCACGCTCACAAAACGCCTTCCCGGTGATGTTGGCTTGTATTTTTTTACCGGCACCTGAAACCCTCCTTTCTACAGTTACAGTCCTTCAAAAATCTCGATCTTGTCCTCGGGGCGCAGCGTAACGATCGCCTTCTTAATGTTGGGCGTCTTACCCACCGCGCGCCGGACCCGTTTGGTTTTTCCCTTGACCCACATCGTGTTCACTTTCAGCACCTTGACTTTAAAAATGCTCTCCACCGCTTTCTTGATGTCGCTTTTGGTCGCCCGCGGGTCCACAATAAAGGTGTACTTGTTTTCCGACAAGAGCGCCATACTCTTTTCCGTGACCACCGGGCGCCGGAGAACGTCGTGCAGGTCCTTCACTGTAATACCTCCTCCACCCGCGCCAGCGCCGCCCTGGTAATAAGGAGCTTCGGGTGGCGCAAGAGGTCGTAAAGATTCAGGTTTTCCACCGGAAGAAACTTAACCCCCCGGATGTTGGCCACGGCGGACTTTAACACGGGATCCGGCTCCGCGCCCACTAGCAACGCACCGCTCTCCGCTTCGAAACGGGAGAGGATGCGCAGGGCCTCTTTCGTCTTCGGTTCGGGCAGGTGCAACTCATCGAGCACCACGACGTTGCCCTCCCGCACCTTATCCGCCAGAGCCGCCTTCAGCGCCAGACGCCGGACTTTTCGCGGCACCCTGTAACCGTAGTCCCGCGGGTGCGGCCCAAAAACGATCCCCCCGCCGCGCCAGATCGGCGAACGGATGCTGCCGTGACGGGCGCGTCCGGTGCCTTTCTGCCGCCACGGTTTGCGCCCGCCGCCGGAAACCTCGGCCCGGGTCTTCGTGTCGTGCGTACCCCGCCGGCGGTTGGCTAGTTGCATCACCACCACCTCGTGGACCACGGCAGGTTGCGGCTCAACGCCGAAAATATCCTCCCGCAGCTCAACCTCCCCCACGGGGGTGCCTTCCGTGTTGTATACGCTAACCTTGGGCAAGCCCATCTCCTCCTTGTACAGCAGTCAGAAGCCGGAAGTCAGAAGCCAAAAGGGAAAGTGCTATACCGTACTCCCCGCAATGATCCTTACCTCCGATCACCCATATCCGACCCCCGTTACGCCTCTTCGATTCCAAACGCCATTCTGCAGTGCCAATTTAGCCGGCCTTGTCCCAGTCGTTTTATAGAACCAGCCTCTTTAAACTCCCGCACTTCAGACCTTCGCCCAACACCTTCCGGAAGTCCTTTACTTTACTTCCGTCTTCACGGCTTCTTTGATCATCAGCAAGCCGCCGCGAGGCCCCGGCACTGCGCCTTTCACCATCAGGATGTTGCGCTCCGGGTCCACCTTAACCACTTCCAGGTTC
>JASEJH010000142.1 GCA_030016455.1 Thermoanaerobacteraceae bacterium | reverse complement strand
CACGACGATGCCGACTACCAGCGCGGCGCCCAGGAGGCTCATCAGGTTCAGGGAGAAGCCGAACAGTTTTACGAAAATCAGGGTGCTTACCAGCGAGGTCGGAATCGAGAGCAGCACCACCAGCGACCCCCGCCAGCTTCCCAAGAAGAGCAGAATCACAAACGCTACGATCAGCACCGCGAGCATCAGGTCCTCCTGGATCCCCTCAAGGGAATCCTTGATAAACTCCGACGAGTCGTAGGCCAGGGCGATGTTGACGCCGAACTTTTTCTCTATCCCGGCAATGCTTTCCCGGACCCTTTCGCTGGTTTCGATGGTGTTGGCGTCGGAGCGCTTGAAGACCATCAGCCCGATCCCGGGCTCCCCGTTGAAGCGCACGACGCTGGCGGCGTCTTTGAAAGCGTCCCTTACCTCGGCGACGTCGCGGAGGTAAACGGGACCGGCCTGGGTCTGGGCGACGACGATCTTTTCGAGTTCCTTAACGTCCGAAACCTGGGAGGTTATCCGCACCACGAAGTTCTTTCCGCTCTGTTCCACCCGGCCCGCCGGGACGTTCTTGTTGTCTCCCTGCACGGCGAGCATCAACTGCAGCAGCGGGATCCGGTAGGCTTCGAGGCGGTCCGGGTGTACTTCCAGGCGGATCTCCCGTTCCCGGCCGCCTAACAGCATCACCCGGCTGACGCCCTCCACCTGCTGCAGGCGGGGCTGCAGCTCGTTTTTTACCAGGTTGTAGAGTTCCGTCTCCGGCAGGCTCCCGGTAACGGACATCTGCATGACAGGGATGTCGTTCAGGCTGAACTGCTGGATGGTGGCGGGCTCGATGTCCGGCGGGAGCTCATACGTGGTGGCGTTATACTTCCGCTGTACCTCGTTGACCGCCACGTCCGGATTGGTATCCAGCTCGAAGCCGATCCAGATGATCGCCATGCCTTCCTGGGAGAAGGAGTAGAGATGGTCGAGCCCGTTCAGCGAGGACATGGCGTCCTCGAGCGGCTTGGTCACCTTCCGCTCCACGTCTTCGGGCCCCGCGCCGGGATAAGGAACCATGATGGCGACGTAGGGGAACTGCATCTTCGGCAGCAGGTCCGCGGGGAGGCGCGTGTAAGAGAACAGCCCCAGGATGAAGAGCGAGATGAAGACTACCGCCATCAGTGACGGGCGCTTGAGGGAGAGCTCCGTGACTTTCATCCTATTCCCCCTCGGTCACCGGCGTGCCTTCTTTTAACAGGTGCTGGCCGAAAACCACCACCCGCTCGCCGGGTTTCAGCCCTTCCGTCACCAGGATGTTTTTGGCGTCGTTTTCGCCCGTTCTGATCGTTCTGTAGCAGGCCTTACCCTCCCGGACCACGAATACCGCGGATTTGCCTGTTTCGTCTCTGGTAATCACCGCGTCCCGGGGGATGATGACACCCTTTTTACCGGCGGTACGCAACCGGACGTGGCCGAACATTCCCGGTTTCAAGCTACGGTTGGCATCCGGCGGCAGGGAGAGTTCCACGGCGTAGGTGCGGTTGGCCGGGTTTGCCGTACTGCTGATCAGTTTTAGCGTACAGGGAAATTCCTTGTCTGGATAGACCGCGGTCGTGAAAACGCCCTGCTGCCCTTTCGCTACTAATTTCAACTGGTCTGCCGTAAGGTTGGCCTTAACCTTCAGGCGGGCGTCGTCAACCACGGTGACCAGCTCTTTACCTGGAAAGACGGTCGCGCCTTTTTCCACGGCGCATTCCACTACGCTGCCCGAAAAAGGAGCAACCACCGTGGTGTCGTCCAGCGCCTCGTTGGCGAGCTGGTAATCGGCCAGGGCGGCGTTATAGGCAACCTGGGCGCTTTCCAGCATAAATCTTGCGTTCTCCCACTCGGCGCGGGAGATCGCCTCCTGGCTGTAAAGCTCGTCTGCCCGGCTGAAGGCGATCTTTGCTTTCTCTAAGTTTATGCGCGCGGCGGCCACCGCCTCGTTTGCCTTCTCCACCATCAGGCGCTGGTTTTCGCTTTCCAGGACCGCCACTACCTGTCCGGCGCGCACCCGGTCGCCGGCACGGACGTAAAGCGCCGTGATTGTCCCCTGAGTCTTCGCCGTGAGCCGGATTTCCTTGTCTCCGGCGACCGTCCCGGTGACTACAAGGGAAGGGGTGACGCTGCCCTCTTTAGCGGCGGCCGTCTTGACGGCAACGGGTTTCTGCGCCGGCGCGCCCTCCTTTTCAGCCGGTTTTTTCGTGCAGCCGGGGCAACTGGCGGCAGCTAGGAGCACAGACGTGAGAATGATTACCAGACGGATAAGCCGAACCCTTTGCGCAAGCACTAATCCTTTCCTCCTTCAGCGGCGATCCCGCCCCACAGCATGTCGAGGTGGGTGTGAAAAAGAGCGACCACATCGGCCTGTGCGGGGTTAGCCAGCCAAGAAAACAGGGCGTAGTAATATGTTCCGACCAGGAAAGACGAAAGCTGCCGGGGGTCCCAGCGCGCGGAAACCTGGCCGGCGGCGACGGCCTCTTCGAAAAGAGGCGTAAGTAAGAGTTCGAATTCGGCAATCAGCTGCAATTCTTCTTCCACCAAA
Source organism: Thermoanaerobacteraceae bacterium (assembly GCA_030016455.1). Taxonomy (GTDB): domain Bacteria; phylum Bacillota; class Desulfotomaculia; order Desulfotomaculales; family Ammonificaceae; genus Yes71-27. The sequence continues at coordinate 2,527 of JASEJH010000142.1, read as the reverse complement.
AGCGACGAGCGCAGAATTTCGATGATGGTGGCCTTCAACAGGTCGGGTTCCCGGTCAATCCGGGTCAACAGATCTTTGAAGATCAGTTTCAGGCGTTTTCGGACGTTTCTGACCCGGGTGTGGCGGGCGACGCTTTCCCTGAGGATTTCGATCTGTCCCTGTCCCAGGTGCAGCAGGACGTGTTCTTTCTTGGGGAAGTAGTTGTAAAAGGTCCCCTTGGCGATGCCGCACGCCGTAGTGATGTCTTCGACGGTGACGTTCTCGTAGCCGCGCTCTTTGAAGAGCCGGAGGGCTTGCAGGAAGATTTCTTCCTTCAATTCCCGCTTGCGGCTTTCGCGGAGGCTTTCGCGCAACAGGACCAGCCCCACTCCCCGGCGTGACTGTGGTCATTTTGTGACCGGGGTCACAGAAGTTAGCTTAAATTATACACCCCGGTTAGCGGAATGACAAGTTAAAACTTTGTAAAAAACACAGGGATTTTTGTCCGGTCGAAAAGTTTCGCGGAATCAGGTGCGGCTCCGGCAGGAAAAGCCCGGATTTTGGCGAAAAGAAACTGCGTCCGGGGAAATCGGGCTCTGAATCCCGTTTTTGGACCGGCGGGAATACTATGGTTTAAAGGTGCGAAAGAAGAAGGTGGGAGATTGACAGGCCGTTATTTAATCCGGTTTTTAACCCTGGCGGTACTGATAGCGGCGCTCGTCTGCGGCTGCCGGGTCATGCAGCGTCCGGAACCCGTGGAGCCCCGTGCGCCGGAGCCGGAGCCGCCGGTTGAGGAGCAGAAACCGCCGCCGAAGATGCCCGTGGCCGTTTACTACCCGAAAATGACCGCGGATGATGCGTACCTGGTCCGCGAGGTGCACGAGGTGCCTCGCACGCTCGGAGTGGCCGAGGCGGCTTTACAGGAGTTGATTACGGGAACCCCCGAAACACCGGGGGCGTTCAAGGTGCTTCCTCCGAGGACACGCATCCGCGGGATCAACATCAAGGAAGGTCTGGCGACGGTCGACTTTTCGAAGGAAGTCCTGGAAGCCAACGTGGGGGCTGCCGTCGAGGCCCTGGGCATCCAGAGCATCGTCAACACCCTGACCGAGTTCCCGACTATTGAGCGGGTGGCCTTTAAGGTCGAGGGGCGGCTCGATAACTCGGCCATGCAGTGGTGGGGGCACGTCGGGCTTTACGACCAGCCTTTCGAGCGTAATCTTTCCAAAGTCTACGAGCCGGCGATCTGGGTCTACCGCCCGCAGCCCGGGCAAAAGGTGGCCAGCCCGCTTTACGTCACCGGCAGCGCCCGCGTCTTCGAGGGTACCGTGCAGGCGCGCCTTCTGGCCGGGGACGATCGCGTCCTGGCGCGGAATTTCGGCACCGCGACCGCCGGGGCACCCGAACGGGGCGACTTCGAAATAATTCTGCGGTTTGAAACCCCGGATGCCGGCAAGGGCTGGCTGGAGGTTTTCTCCCAGAGCCCCCGGGACGGAAGCGAGGAGAATAAGGTGCGCGTGCCGGTAAGGTTTAGATAGGGAGCCACCTCGCTTTTTTAAGTAGCTTTGAGCAGTAAGTCACGGCGGTAAAGTTTGTGGCTTATTTTTCTTGAAAAATATAACGGTGCAATGGTCCGGCTTGCCAAGGGCGCGCGGGTCGGGCGGGACGCGCTGGTTTTTGCCGGGGATCCGGAAAACATCGGGAGCAGGGGCCGGGCGTCTTATGGTGGGGCTGCAGCCCTTGCGGCGCTTGACATTCCTTTTTTTCTCCAATACAATGAGACTTGATTTGCCAATTTTTCCGGCAGAGCTTCAAAAGCCGAGTTCAGCCGGCGGGTGCCTTTATTTCCTGCAAGAAGGGGACAGAAGTTGGCTCAGATAAGCGAAGCGGCGCGGCCGACATTCTACATTACGACGCCCATCTATTACCCGAGCGACAACCTGCACATCGGGCACGCCTACACCACCGTGGCAGCGGACACCGTCGCCCGGTTCAAGCGCCTGCAGGGGTACGACGTCTTTTTTCTAACCGGTGCGGACGAGCACGGTCAGAAAATCGAGCGGGCGGCCCTGGCCAGGGGCAAAAAACCCAAGGAATACGTGGACGAGATCGTGGCCGGTTTCAAGGTTCTCTGGACACGGCTGATGGTCGAGTACAGCGACTTCATCCGGACGACCGAGGAACGCCACCGGGTAGCGGTAGAAAAGGTTTTCCGGCGCCTGTACGAGCAAGGAGACATATACAAGGCGGCTTACGAAGGGTGGTACTGCACACCCTGCGAGACCTTCTGGACCCAGCGCCAGCTGGTGGATGGGAACTGCCCGGACTGCGGGCGGCCGGTGGAGCTTTTACAGGAGGAAAGCTATTTTTTCCGGCTTTCCAGGTACGCCGACCGGCTGCTTCAGCATATTGAAACGCACCCTGATTTCATCCAGCCGGTTTCCCGGCGGAACGAAATGGTCAACTTCATCAAGGGCGGGCTCGAGGACCTGTGCGTTTCGCGGACCACTTTTTCCTGGGGAATCCCGGTGCCGTTTGACCCCCGCCA
>JASEJH010000141.1 GCA_030016455.1 Thermoanaerobacteraceae bacterium | reverse complement strand
CGGCGCGAACGGTACGGCGATACCGTGCTCAGCTTCTACCGCGCTGCGGAGACCCGGGAGGAGCTTCAAGGAGAGCCGGGGTGAGACCGGCTGCGTTCGTCTGCACCGAACCTCAAATTCGCGAATGCCGGGCGGCACAACAGGCTTTTATATCGGGACCCGGTTGTACTGCTGAGGAGGAAAACGGTTGCGCATTGCCATTTATCCCGGGAGTTTTGATCCGATAACTAACGGGCACCTTGACGTCATTACAAGGGCGTGTACCCTTTTTGACCGGGTGATTATCGCCGTGGCCGAGAACCCGCAGAAAAAACCGCTTTTTTCGATTACCGAACGGCTGCAGATGCTGCGGAGGCTGCTAAAGGATTTGCCCAAGGTTGAGGTTGATTCCTACGAGGGACTTACGGTCGAGTATGCACGAAAACGGGGTGCCTGCGCCATCATCCGGGGGCTGCGGGTCATCTCCGATTTTGAAGCCGAATTCGTGATGGCGCTGACGAACAAGAAGCTGGCGCCCGAAATCGAAACCCTTTTCTTAATGACCGAGGCCCAGTACTCGTTCATCAGCTCCAGCGCCGTGAAGGAGCTGGCTTTTTACGGCGGTTGTCTTAAGGACATGGTACCGCCGGAAATAGAGGCAGAACTCAGAGCCAAGTTCCCGGGCAAGAAAACCGAAATTGAGGAGGGGTAAGGTGGAGCTCCTGGCGGTAATCAACGAACTGGAAGAGTTGATCGAAACGAGCGGCCGCATTCCGCTGACCCGGAAGGTTCTAATTGACGAGGAAAGAATGCTGGATATCCTTGACCGGATCCGTACCATCCTGCCGGATGAGGTCCGGAAAGCGAAATGGGTGGTGCAGGAGCGGGAAAAGGTGATCGAAGAAGCGCATAAAGAGGCCGAACGCATCTTGGAAGAGGCCCGGAAGGAAGCGGAAAAGAAAGCCGAAGAGAACGAGGTTGTCCGCCAGGCGAAGGAGATGGCAGAGCAGATTCTGGGCAAGGCGGAACAGGTGGCGCGGGAAATCAAGCTTGGTAGCCGGGAGTATGCCGACGGCATCCTGGCCAAGCTCGAAGAACGGTTGGAGAAAATCACCCGGGAGGTCCAGCAGGGCCGGGCGGAGCTGAAGGGAATGAATAAGTAGCGTTTCAGAACGGCCGGGAGCGCAGGATGGAAAAGACCAAGGCGGCGCTGAGCGCTATTCCCGCAACGAAGCCGACCTTCGCGAGCGGTAAGCCCCAGAAGGTATGGTGTCCGGAACTTAAGAGGAAAGCGGAACCGACAATCAGGGAAGCGAGAAGAATAGCGAGTACCAGGCGGTTAACCATGGCGTCGAGGCGGCGCATAATGCGGTCCGTATCCGGGTTTACCGCTTTTATTTTCAGTTCGCCGCCGGCGGCCAGCTCCAGAATCCGGTCCACCCGGTCGGGGAGGCGGGTAAGCAGCCGGCAGTAGTCTTCGAGGTTTGCCAACACCATCTTCCGGAGCGCTGGTAGCCGCAAGCGGCGGGCAGCCAGGCGCCGGGCCAGCGGGCGGGCGAGTTCCACGATGCTGAGTTCCGGGTCGAGCCGGGCGATCACTCCCTCGGCGGTAACCAGGGATTTAATTAACAGGGAGAGCTGGGTCGGTACCCGGATCTGGTGCTTGAAGGCCACGGCCAGTATGTCCCGCATTGACGCGGCGAGACTGATCTGGCTTAAAGGGATTTCGTAATACTTTTGGCGCAGACCGTCAATATCCCGGCGCAGCGCGCTCCGGTCTGCGTGCGGCGGCACCGCTCCCAAACTCTCCACGGCGCGCATCACCTGGGGAGTGCTCCGCCGGACGAGCCCCAGAACCAGGTCCCCGATTTTCTCCTGCAGCTCTTCGTCTATTGCCCCCACGATCCCGAAATCCATAAAGAGCACCCGGTTATCGGGCAGGGCGGCCAGATTGCCCGGATGGGGATCGCCGTGGAAGAAGCCGTGCAAGAAAATCTGTTTCAACAGCGCGTTGGCGAGGCGGCGGGCCACCAGCCGCCGGTCTATCCCTTGACGCACGAGTTCGTCGGGGTTGGTTAACTTGATTCCCGCCACTTCTTCCATTACCAGCACTTTCCGGGTGGTCCAGTCCCAGTATACGGCCGGGAAGTAGACGGTGGGGTCGCCGCTGAAGTGGCGGCGGAAGGTTTCCGCGTGGCGTCCTTCCACCGTGAAGTCCACTTCTTCCCGCAAGATTTTTTCAAACTCGGCCACCATTTCCTCTAAGGAGTAAAGTTCGCGCCACGGTCCGTGCCGGTCCAGGAACCTGGCCACGTCGTGGAGGATCTCCAGGTCCGTCGCAAGAATCTTCTCTATCCCTGGCCGCTGCACCTTGACCACCACCGGGGTGCCGTCGCGTAAAGTGGCCCGGTGGACTTGGCCGATGGAGGCAGCGGCCACAGGAGCGGTTTCGAAGGTGGCGAAGATCTCTTCCAGGGGAAGGCCGAGTTCCGTGCGGATGTGTTCCCGCACCTGGGCAAAGGGAAAGGCAGGCACCTGGTCCTGGAGTTTTTCAAGTTCGGTGATATAGTCGGGCGGGAGGAGGTCGCCGCGGGTAGAGAGGACCTGCCCCAGCTTGATGAAGGTGGGGCCCAGTTCTTCGAGGACGAGACGGAGCCGCACGGGGGGTGAGAGCCTCTCTTTCACCTGCGCGGCTTCTGGTGGAGTTTTCCGGCGGCGCCGGCGGCTCAAGAATTCGGCTAAACCGAGTTCGTACACCAGGTAACTGAAACCGTGCCGTACGAGCACGTTGGCTATTCCCCGGTAGCGGGAAAAATGTTTGTAGCGCTTGCGCAAGTAAAAGTGCATGGAGCGCTTCTCCCAGAGGGCGAATCTTCCTCATTTATTCTATCACGGTGGCGGCGCGGAAATTTGGGAGCTGCAGCGCCGGTTTAGCAAGGATACCGGTCGGGGTTTTTAACGAGCAGCAGTCGGGATATCCGAAAAGAAATCCTCCCCTGCCCGCCCCAGCAGGAAGGTGCCACCTTCTATTCTTAGGCTTCCTGGTGGGGGCGTGCGCCTAAAGAAGCCTATGAGGAAAAAGCCTCACTTTTGGGCGAGCTGTTCTTCCAGGCGCGTAACCCGTTCCTTCAGTTCCTCAAGTTCCTCCCTGGTGACTAAAGACAGCGCTTCCTTCAAGTTGGTTTTCTGGCACAGGCGGCACAAGAACTCGGCCTTTATCTCTTCCCCCTTAGCGGCCAGCTCCTGGAAGAGGTGGCGCGCTTCTTCGCGCTTCGTTTCTCCTTTTTGGGCAAGCTCGCGGATCATGTTGTCGGCTCTTTCTGTGATTACCGCCAGTGCACCGATACCTGCCAGGGCTAATCTTTCAGCGACTGCAAACACTTGCTCCTCCCTCCATTCATTTAGGAATAAGGCGCGTCGGGTTACCACGACGATTTTACACCAAAAGTATAACATGCGCCTGCTGCCGAAGGCTATAGCTCCCCTGGGTATGCCCCTGTTTGCTACGGTTCAAGGGTGGGTCCACCAGCGTTCGGCAAAATTGTTGACCTTCCGCTTCTACTGCTGTTTGTGCTGCATCTTGGTGCCCCGGCGGGGTTGACATTTTGGGCAGGGGTTGGTAAGCTTTTTCTTGGTTCTTGAACTCATGCGTTCAAAGATTATACTTAACGGTCAATGCTGCGGCCCTAGACTGTTATGACCGGTCGTAAAGGGAAGTATTTTAGGAGGGATTATTAAAATTTGCACCCGGGCAAATTGAAAAAGCTCGCTTTATACCTGCTGCTGCCCCGTCCGGGAGCGATCACCGGCGGCGCGATCTACTTCTGGGGTGGCGTTGCCTACGGGGTAGCGCTGAACCGCCACTTTTCGATAGCTGACATAGCCGTTGCCTGGTTAGGAATCGAGTTTTTGATCAATCAGGCCAAATACTGGCTTAACGACTATAAAGACGTTAGCTGTGACCGGCTCCACCCGCGGAAAAGTGAGCGGGCTTCGGCGGGTGGGTATTTTCCGGTAAAGTGGTTGCCCCTCTTGGCCGCGCTGCGGATGATCGCGGGGATCGTTTTTTTGCTTTGGTGCCGGCCCCAGGTGCTGCCCTTCGCGCTGCTTTTGCCGGCAATCCAGCTTCTGTACGACAGCGTTAAAAGGGTCCCGCTGCTTAACGCCGGGGTGGCGGCCACCGGTTCCCTCGTCAGGTTTGCTGCGGGTTACGCCGCCGTAACGGGGGTATGGCCGCTTTTCTTTCCCTGCCTGCTCGTATACTGCCAGCGCCTGGCCGTCTACGTTGCCGCCTACAGCGCAGAGGGGCGCTACCTCTTGCGGTACGGTAAAACGCCCGGTAAAGAATACACCTTCTTCTACGCCCGCCACCCTTACCTGGAAAGACTGGCGCTGGCGCTATTCCTCGGGCTGCTCGTCTTTGCGCTCGCGCGGCACGTTCCCGGTGGAATCGTTGTTACCGGGATCGTAATCGCTCTTCTGGGCGTGCTCTACTACCGGATCAACGGGCCGGGGGATAGGATTTACTGGGAGGGCTGGAAGGTCCTCTGGACTATTTTAACCTGCGGGTCCAGGCAGTTATCCGCGCAGTTGCGGTTGAAGTGCCGCCGGAAATTTCTCTCCCGGAGGAAGCTCCTGTGCCCCAGAGATGGTTGATTCTCGCCGCCGTTGTCACCGGGTTGACCCTCGACCTTCTCGATATCACCGTGGTGAATGTGGCCATTCCCCACCTGATGGCCGAGTTCGGCACCGACATTGACACCGTCCAGTGGCGGAAAGGCTGACCTATGACTACCCGCTGCTTTCCGAGCTTGTGGCGCGACTGCGGTGGGCGCTTGCGGGAACCGGAGATTCTTCCGGGATGTGGGCCGTTGCTGCAGCGCAACTCCGCCTACAGGCCGCTGTGTACGCCCTTGCCGACGCCTTTGGTCCGGCGGTAATCTTTGGTATTCTTGCGGTTTTAGGGGTCACCGTGTTATGCTGTTGTCGAAAAATGAGAACGGGGGTAGCGAAAAAACGGGAGGTCTCTTCTCATGACGCGCACTCTCCGCAAACGTTTACCCATCTTTGATGCTGCCGTGGCCGTCTTTTCCGAGAAAGGATTTGCCAG